>NZ_JAUBTB010000181.1:0-5039 GCF_036704965.1 Microcoleus sp. F10-B2
AATTCCCCATCAAAATCCCAGAAATCATTTTCGGCTCCAATCTCGCATTTTTTCTCGTCTCATACCCTGATTCAGCAGCTTCCCAACTTAAACTTGTCTGTGAACAGAGCGTCAACCCAGTTTTAGCAGTCTTAGACGCCCGAATATGGCAATGCAACTTGGGTATTAGCGTTAGCGCAAGCTTCCATTCTTGCTGATTGTTTAATGAGAGTCCGAAAGAATGCCTGCTTATGGTCAGCACCACCAGCATATAGTGGCCGCGGTAGACCACGGAAGCACGGGCAAAAAATGAGACTCAACGACCCAACTACATGGCTCGAAGCTGATACTGCGATTGAAATTGATGAACATCCAGATTTGGGACCAGTCCGAGTCAGACAATGGATTGACTTACATTTTTATCGTGCCCCTGGACAAAAAGTCAATTTAATCCTGGTCGAAAGAATGAAGCCCATGTCAAACGGTCAGCCGTTTCCACCCTTATGGTTGGCTTGGGTTGGAGAACGAACTCTACCCAAGCGAAACTGTTTGGTTCAAATATTTACAACGCTTTGGAGTCGATCATTGGTATCGGTTTGCGAAGCAAAGATTGCATTGGACATTGCCTAACTTGAGAACTCCTGAACAATCTGAGCGTTGGAGTGATTTAATGCCATTGATGAGTTGGCAACTCTGGCTGGCACAAGATTTAGTAATCGAGAATAGACTCACGAGAGCAATCTGCTACGATCGATTTAACTCCTGGACGTGTTGCCCAATCAATGTTTTCGGTTTTAGTTGACATTGGTACTCCAACAAAAATGCCTAAACATAGGGGAAAATCCCCCGGTTGGGAAAAAGGAAAGGTACGTACCAAGGCACCGTGCTATCCCACTGTCAAAAAACGGGTTTCTCGACGCAAAAAGTCTTCAAGATTAGCTGTTTAATCTTCTACTTTTTGAGTTTTTGAGCAACAGCTTGCCTGACATTCAAAGGTGGCTACTTTTAGCAGCGCTCATTTTTTAGTCTAAACTACAGTAGTCAACGATCGCTTCGATATCTCGACTGGCGGGAACAGTGAACCTGCAAACATGGCTCATTGACCTACCTGAGCTTGATGCTGCCGCAGTTTGTCCCGCAACCTTTGAAACATCACGTCAGCATCAATGACATCTCCTCGATCCGCCACATCAATTCCGATCTGCACTTCTTGCTGGAGTTCCTTAAACCGCCCTTTATAGATATGCTCCCACTCATCCGAATCTAAAAACTCGATGAACGCTAACACCTCTGGTTGCTTTTCAGGTGGCAAGACCCGCACCTTGTCGATGATGGCTTCTTCAACGGTCATTTTTTTGATCCTAGCGACTCTTTGGTAGTGCTTTTTTGTAAAGGACAGAGGAAAACACTCTCTCTTATTATCCAATCCCCATTTTTTTTCTGATTTGTTGGTTGTATTCGTGGATGAAGTTCCAAATTGCCCCAATATGATTCTCTAGCTTCTTTGAGAATGATAATGTCTTTCTCACTAACCTTGATATTCTCTGTCTTAACCTGTTGTTGAGTCTTTCAATATAACTCGTTAATCCCGTCTCCTTTCCTACTGCAAAATGCCTTTTGCTTGGCACTACCTTTTCATACGCCTCCCACATATCCGTATACACCTTGGCGCACTGTTTATATACCCCTGGTAATGAATCCCACAGTTGTTTGGCTGATGTTTGCGAACGGTCTCCTATCTCACATCCGATGATTTCTCTGGTTCGAGCATCTATTGCGAGCCAGACCCATTGCTTGTTCCCTTTATTGTCCACAAATGACCACAACTCGTCCATTTGAACCGTCAGCTTCCCTTTTTCTTTTGGCACTACTTCTGCTTGCTGCTCTACCTGTTGATAATATTTGTTGACATAATGCAAGGAGCCAGCTTGCTGACACACCTACTGCTCTTACTATTCCGGCTAATGAGATTTTTTCCAGTAAGAATAATTTTACCAATGCGATGGTGTTTTTGTCTTTTGGTTTCCACTGTGGATCTTCCACAAACTGTCTTCCACACTCTTGACATTTATGGTTTTGTTTTCCTCTGCGCGTTCTCCCATTTTTCATGATGTCGTCAGAACCACACGTCGGGCAACTTAGATTCAATTTCATTCAATCATTCCTCTTTCATGATCGTCGCTCTATTTGACAATTTTTCTCCTTCCTTTACAAAAAAGCACTACCAACGTACCGAAGTGGGGAAGAAAGAACGAGTATTCTTTAAATGTTGTGCATAGTCATCAACTCTTGTGAGGTCAGGCTTTGAGCTTTGAGAGTCCTGGTTTTTGCGATTTTTTTTCCTCGGTTATTCTTCGGCTTTTTGGGCATTTTTTTTACGGGCTTTATTTGAGGGCGTGACGGAGTTTGTTGTACGCTTAAGCTATAAGATAAACGAGTCTCAATTTCGACAATAGAAATCACATAAATTTCCAAACCCTGTTCCGATTTACCAGCTACACCATTATAAAAGTAAGCCTTACCGTCAGTTTTTTTGCCACTTTTTCTTAAAAAAGAACAATCAATAACAGCAATAACTGTGTGTTCAGGATTTAAGGCTTCTTTGAGTAAATATTGATTAAATTGTGGGAAGTTAAAGCTTTTGAGAAAGTGACGACGGTAGGTTTTTTCACTCAAATAACTATAACGACTGAGATTCGTGAATTTGAGCTTGCCTTCTTGCTAGCAAAATAGTTGAGAATAAAGTGATTAAAAACTTCTTTTGGGGTTGACTAATCCCTGGCATTTGTTGTAAGATGGATTCCATAATATTCATCAGGCAATATGTTAAGCTTGTGTGTTTTTATAGCTTAACCGAAAAGACTGCCTTTTTTTCTGTTTATTTTGGGTTCAGATTGCACTCACTGTTTTCACTTCTCTGCTGTATTGCGCTCGCATCCTTCTTTAAAAACTGTCCGGAGTATTGAAAAAGTATATTTACAAGTAAATCGCCGTCAAATGAGGTGTGAAGCTTGCCCAAAAAAATTTAGTGAAGACTTAGAATTTGTTAAAAAAACTAGAACTTATACAGAGAGGTTGAAAAAAAAGATTTTGTCAGAATTGTTAGAAAGCGAGCTGAAAAATGTGGCTCAAAGGAATGGAGTCAGCGAACAAGAAATAGAAACCATGGTAAAAGAATGGGGAAAGGAATTGAGCGGACAAAAACCATCAGGATTAAAAAGGCTAGGAATTGATGAAATTGCTCTCGTTAAAGGACAGAAAAATTATTGTGCAGTTTTAGTAGATATCGATAAAAAAATTATAGTAGGAATGCTCAAAAACCGAACTCAAGTGGAACTCAAAAAACACCTAGAAGCCTGGGGAGAAGAGGTTTTAGAACAAATAGAAGCCTGCAGTATAGATATGTGGAAGCCTTATAAAAATGTCTCTGAAGCTTTAATACCACAAGCAGAAGTTGTGGTCGATAGATTTCATGTTATGAAGCAAGTAAATGAAGAATTAGATGGAGCTAGAAAAAAGATTAAGAAAGCCGCATCAGCCTCAAAAAATAACTCGGAAAAAGCGCGAATACTCTCCGGACTGAAAAAAAGTAAATATGTCTTACTAAAAAATGAATAGACTCTCACCGAAATCGAAAAAGAGAAGTTAGAATCAGTCAAAAAAGTTGCTCCTACCTTGCACAAAATGCATCAATTGAAAGAAGAGTTTATCCAAATCTTTGAATCCCCAAAAGATTGGGTAGAAGGATTATTTAGTTTAAGTGATTGGTTAAAGGATGCAATTTCCGTTTTCCCCAAAAGCTGTAGGACAATTATTAGGTGGATTGGACAAATTATTGCGTATTTTGATCGGAGGACTACTCAAGGAGTTGTGGAAGGAATTAATAACAAATTAAAGCTCATAAAAAGAAAAGCCTATGGGTTTAGAAATTTTGACAACTTTATTCTGAGGAGCTTCTTACATTGGCATTTTGCTAGTTAGTTTTACATACTAGGTTCGGTAGAACCAGGAAAAGTTGATGATGAAGGTTTGTATCTGCTCACTAATTTAGGGGGATTGAAGTCAGCAATTGCTGCTTTTAAATGTCGCAGCGGTATTGAAGCTATGTTCAAGGACTGTAAGACAGGTGGTTACAATTTAGAGAAGAGTCACGCTAACAATGAGCGCTTAAAAAACTTAATCTTAGTCATTGCTATTGCTGACAGTTGTGCTGTTCTCCAAGGGCAAAAACTCAAGCAACTGGTAATTCAAAAATATACGGGACGGTTGACTGAATGCAAGCGTTCGCATCGCCGTCATAGCAGTTTTTGGATTGGATTATACGGTCAATCTTGGGTGGTTGGAATGGAGTTTTTCCAAGAAATAGTTGCTGAATTAATGAGAATTAGGCGTAACAAGCTGCCATTTTTTCAGAGGGGTGTGAGGGCTATGTCCTTGATTTTATCATGATTTTGACTCTTGTTGTCACCCCGTCAGATATCAGACATTAGTTCGTTGAGATTTATGACCAAGTTAACTGAAGTCGATTTTGGTTATAATAAAATCTTTGATATTAGTATGTTATATGGGATTAATTTAACGTATCTCCAACTCACTAACAATCGAATTGAAGATGTGAGTTCGTTAAAGTTTCTGACTACTTTAACGGTACTTTCCCTCGCTGACAATCAGATTTCCGACATGAGTCCGCTGAAATCTCTGACTAAACTGACTGAACTCTACCTTAGCGAAAATCAAATCTCTGACGTGAGGGCATTAAAATATTTAACTAGCTTAACAAGGCTCGACCTTGCTAACAATCGAATTTCTGACATTAGTATGTTGAAATCTTTAACTAACCTCTTGGAACTCTACCTTGAAGGTAATCCGCTGACTCAATATTGCCCTTTGGGTTACGATTTTAGATGTCGATACGAATAATTAGAGGGTGGACTCCTTGGGATAATTATGCTTACATCGCGGACTCAGAGCGGGGAAGCATCAAAGGGAGCATCCCGATTTTGTAAATTTCCCAATAAATGATATAATTTTACATTTTTTAAACCAACGGCTTCCCCAAA
>NZ_JAUBTB010000182.1:0-4889 GCF_036704965.1 Microcoleus sp. F10-B2
CAATCATTTGAGGTTTTGGCAATTCTGAATTTCTTTGAAATGAAATCTGCTTGAATATCTGCGGAATGTGGGTTAAAATGCAGTACGCCATCTTCGTCAAACTTCTGATTTTGTTTTTCAATTTGGCATTCCAAATAATCGCTCATTTGCTTGATAAAAATTTCACTAAAATCCTGACAAGCTTCGCAGGATTCGCGGTATGCTTGCCGGGATGCGGCATAAGCTTTGCAAAGTTCCTCAAATTTCGACATAGAAATTACCAGTGTTAACTGCCCAAAATATCAAATATTAGCTCGCAGGCGCAAGATTTTTAATAGCGTGTTGAATTGATCGGGTAAAGGTGCGATCGCCTCTATTAATTCTCCTGTTACGGGATGCTGCAATGTCAGCCGCCATGCGTGGAGGGCTTGTCCTGTTAAATTGACGCCGATAGAACGGTTGGAACTGTACATCGGGTCGCCGACAATGGGATGTTTTATTTCGGCTGTATGCACGCGAATTTGATGGGTGCGGCCGGTTTCTAATTGATAGTGGATTAAGCAATAGTTGCCAATTCTTTCTTTGATTGTCCAGTGAGTAACTGCGGGGCGACCGCCTTTTTCTACTGGCACTACTGCCATTTTTTTGCGGTCTGTGGGATGCCGCCCGATGGGTAGGTCTATGGTGCCTGTTTCCGTGCTGGGAGTGCCGTAAACTAAGCCTAAATACTCCCGGCGGGCGGTTTTGCTTTTGAGTTGGGCTTGCAGGTGTTGGTGGGCAATGTCGGTTTTGGCGATCGCGATCGCACCCGTTGTATCTTTGTCTAATCTGTGTACGATTCCCGGCCGCTGAACTCCGCCTATTTCTGCTAGAGGACAGTGGGCTAAGAGGGCGTTGACTAATGTACCGTCTGCGTGGCCGGCGGCTGGGTGGACGACTAATCCGGCTGGTTTGTTGATGATAATTAGGCTGTCGTCTTCGTAGAGAATGTCGAGGGGAATTGCTTCGGGCTGCAACTTTGCGGGCTGGGCTTCCGGTAAAGTGAGGTGGATACGGTCGCCCGTTTTTACTGATATTTTTTTCGAGGTGCAGGTTTCGTCGTTGACTTTGACATTGCCTTGTGATATGAGGGTTTGGATTCGCGATCTGGATAAGTCCGGTATCTGGTTTGACAGCCAAATATCTAATCGCTGATTGACATTACTGCGATCTAATTCCTCTGTATTTTCTACTGTGTAAATCTGTGCCGCAGTGTCTGTTTCTATCATTTACTTTTTACTATTTTTTGCCAAGTGTGTAAAGCAAATATCTTAATCATAACATCTGTGAGTTAGTTCGCGATCGCACGGGTAGCGAGAAACCGAGTTTTTTCACAGCAATACTTCGTTTTTGCCCGCAGACTGGATAAAAAACCCGGTTTCTTTGGTCGGAGTGGTTAAGTCGTTTGAGTATACTTGTCAATTCTATCGACAATTGTCACAGTGGCCGCACCGCATTGATGTAGCTTCCTTGGTAAAGCCAAAAGCTTCCAGCAAAAATTGCCACCTACACTCGCGATGTTTGATATATTTTGCCATTTCTTCCGCTGCGGTAAAATTTGATTTTTCGCCTTTTTGCTGTGCGGATTTGTCGATCGCATAATTAAAAGGATCTTGCCATGTTAATTGTCCGCTGCTGTGGAGAATCGAAAGGGCGATCGCGCTTTCGGGAAATTCGCGGGAAACTGCTTCTATATCGCCTTTAACTGGCAGTTTTTTTGCTAATTGCTGAGCTTCTCGGTATTGCGATCGCAATTTATCTTGAAAAAATTGTGCTCTTTGTTTATCTTCGGGATAAAGCAAACCCGTCGGTTCGCTAATCAATGTCAAGGCGATCGCCGATTTGCCGTCGCGTCCGCCTCTACCAATTTCCTGAATGTATTCTGATAATAGCAAAGGTGCTTGAAAGTGAACAACCCACCGAACATCTGGCTTATTAATTCCCATACCGAATGCTGAGGTACAAGTCACAAATTTCAGCTCATTGTTCAGCCAAGCTTTTTCTATTTTTCGTCGTGATTCTGGACTTAAACCTGCATGATATGCTGCTGTTTCATAACCTGCTTCTTTCAACAAATCAGCCAAGTTTTCGCTATCTTTTCGAGTGCGGACATAGACTAAACCTGCTTGTTTTGGTCGAGCTTTAATAAAATTTAATAACTGCTGTTTGCGTCCTCTGGGCGTCCAGACTGTTTGCACTTGCAGGTGCAGGTTAGAACGGTAGGGACTTAGCAGAAATGCTTCTGGCTTATGCAGTTGCAACACATTTTTGATTGTCTGCTGTGCTTCACGGTTGGCGGTAGCGGTGAAAGCGGCGATCGCAATTTTACTGTTTGCTGGTTTAGCTTTCAACAAAGCAGGTCGCACTGTTCCCAAACGCCGGTAAGCTGGTCGGAATGTATCGCCCCACTGCACTAAACAGTGAGCTTCATCTAATATTAAACCGTTGATTTGGATGTGCGGCTGAGTGATAATTTCCCAAACAGGTTTGCTGAGTAATGTTTCTGGAGACAGGTACAGCAATCTTAATTTGTTTTGTTGCAGCGATTGCATAGTTTGTCGGCGCTGCTGTGTTGGCAATTGACTGTGGAGGAGGGAAGCGGGCAGATTGCGATCGCGCAATTCTTGCACTTGATTTTCCATCAGTGCGACTAGCGGCGAAACCACTAAAGTTAAGCCTGTTTGCAACAAAGCTGGCAGTTGAAAGCAGATTGATTTGCCGCCACCTGTCGGCATAATTATCAGCGTGTCTTTTCCTGCTAGCAAACTGCTAACTATTTCTCCTTGCGGTGGTCGAAAATCTTCGTATCCCCAGATTTTTTGGAAGGCGGCGCGGGCTTGATTTAATGAGGTTAGTTCTGGTTGGTATTTCATTTGATTTATGCCCAAATTAGAAGTAATGTGAGCAGTGCGTGCCCTACATAATTAAATTTTGTGTAAGTTCTGATGTACCAATAAGCCGGGTGACTGGTTTCATGGTATGCAAGTATCGAGCAGAATAAGTGTTAATTTAATAACAGTTAATAATTTTACTTTTTGAATTATGAACGCCAGCACGTTAAGCGAAGTTTTCAGCTATCGGCAAAAGACTTGCGATCTTTTCGATAGCGCAGGTCTCGCAAAAGCAGTGCATGAAGATGGTTTTGCGCTGATTCCTGGTGTACTCAGTCCGTCGGAAGTGGTGCAAACCAAGGAAGCACTCGATCGCCTGCAACCCTTCGGACTCGATGGCAGCCGTTGGAGTGAATTAAACAAACATTTTAAGTGCGTGTTTAATCGCGATCGGCTGTGGCTTTCCTATGCCGATCGACCGGGTATCATTGAATTAGCCGAAGCATTAATGGGCAGCGATTGCCATATTATTGGCATGACTGCGTGGAAAAGTGAGCCCGGTTATGACGGTTGGCGGATTCATGCCGATCGCGTATTTGTACCTTTGCCCGAAAGCGTGTTTGCCGACCGCACTTTTCAACTCCCGGTATTGATTTGCACGGCCCATTTTTATTTCAGCGATGTCACGGAAGACCTCTGTCCTACCTATATTATTCCCGGCAGTCATAAGTCTGGTCGCAAACCAGATCGCGGGGAAGAAACTTGGAACGGACACTCCGCAGAACCAGTATTGTGTCAACCAGGAGATGTGCTATTTTTTCGCAGTGAAATTTGGCATTCCGGCGGCAGAAATACGACAACCGATCGCACTCGTTATATGCTGCAAGTGCATTATTCCCACCGCGACATTGCACAGAAATTTTCGCCTTGGCCGTGGCAGTTCAATCCCGAAATTCTGGCTACTGCTACTGAACGGCAACTGCGACTTTTAGGCAAACATCCTGAGTCAGGTTACGGTTAAAATACATTGCTAATTTTGTTTGAGGCGCGATCGATAAATAAACGGGAAATGTCATATTTATTCGAGAGTTGGAGTTTTGGATTTGAGATGACTAGCAATTCTAGAGGCCGGCAAATCTCCGAATATCTTGAGCAATCCCAAATCCCAAATCTAAAATCGCTTAAGATTGACCGTCTCGGCGGCCGAGCTCGTACACGCCGCCGCCAATACAGGCGATCGTACCCATAGATACCGCCCAACCAGTACCCAGAGACAATTCGACGCCCCAATTGCACAATCCGCCCGCAATCAAAAAGGGCAGAATGCTTAACAGCGAAGCGTAAAAGGCATTTTGGGCTTCTCTGGCTTGGCGGGTTCTTTCAAACTCGGCTTCCGAGGTGTAGAGGGATCTTTCCGCAAAATTCATCCAGCGGTTGAGTTGCAGAATTACCCATTCAGTGAGGGGCGACAGGCCCCAGTACAGGGCTAAAGACCACAAGGAGGCACCCGCGATCGCAGTTGCATCTATGGCAAAACTAAAGGGAAAAATTTCAGTAAGCATTGCTTGATGTGGAATAAATTTACATAATTACGTTATTTTAAGCCCCTCATCCCTCTTTTTCTAGACACTTTCTAGCGGAACAAGGTATTTACATCATTTCAGGTGTTGAGCTAGTTTACTTTGGCGATCGGCAAATTCTAGAAATTTTCTAGGGACACCACACCGTATACGCCCTCGACCCTAGGGGACGCAGATTCTCATTCCGTTACATAAGACTTACCCAAAGCTACCCAATTTTGTACAAAATTGGACTTGAGAGCTTACTTCCAGTTTCATTCTGGCAGTATCGGCACTCACCAGTCCGCAGGCCAACCCCGTCTAACTGACAGTTTTTGACAAAATTAAAGTCAGTGAAGGAGTCGCCTCCTCCACTGATCTCCAAAACGGAACGTGATAGTTTCGGGAGCATCTCAAATATGCAATGAGTATAAATACTGTTTAGCTCATAGCTAGATTTAGATAAGCACAGCGATGTTTC
>NZ_JAUBTB010000183.1:0-4805 GCF_036704965.1 Microcoleus sp. F10-B2
TAGGGTTGCATTGATGATTTTCCTCTAAATAGTTTTACTTTACTAAGTGTACCTCATAATTATGAAAAACGCTATAGAAGATTTACTTTGATATGTTGCAGCTTATTTTTATATATTTATCCTGCCCTTAAAGTTTTAATTCGTCGGGTGCGCTAACGCAGTGTAACGCACCGCCAGCCTAGTACAGCATTTGAGCTAAGTAAAAGATTTACCTGAAGATGTTAGCTTGCGCTGTTTCTTTGCACGTTGAAAGAATGCGCCGATCGTTTGAGCTAATTGTGCGAATAGAATGCAGATTGGTTAGCTGAGTATTGATTTCAACTGTTTGAATCTTTCCGGCTGAGATTGCCTTCCCGTACAGTGTATTTCCCTGGATTTTACCAGTGAAGCACGCAAAGTCCGATCGCGGCGCGTAGATTGCACCAACTACCCGATCGTTCTGGCGTTGAAACACAATGTAGTTTTGAAGAACTTGGTTGGGCTGTGGCGAATCTCCGTACAGGTAAATACCATCTGGCAAAGCAGCAACATTAGTCTTAGATGGGTTTTGTTGTGCTTGAATCGGTTGTTGCTGAATGCCAACACCAATTAGTGTCAGAGGACAAATAAAGGCTGTTGCGAGTAGTTTCCATTTCCCTTTAACAGATGCAGGTAAAATCATTTCTGCTTCTCCTTGCGCGGGGTCATTTAACATATTAAAACAGTCTTCTCTAGTTAGTATATCACTCAGGTTATAATTTCTCTGTGCTAAAATCTGCCGATTGGTAGAGATTTTGAATCTGAAAGGTTGCGCTTGTTTAACACCGAAAACTTTATTTTCCCTTGTCCTCCAAGTGCCTGACCTGATTTTGATAGAATTAGAGCGAGCATAGTTTATAGTTTCATTCAATAAAACACCGATCTAAGGTTGATGCCGATGCTTTGACGGAATTATAGAAGTTTTTGGCTGAGGAACCTGTAACGCAAAGCTAGTTGCTAGGGTGGGCGGAAACACTCCGCCCACCCTTCCCAATTCACCAGGCGCTAACTTTTTGTTTGGTAGAGCACAAAACATTCTGGATAACTTCTATAGCAACAGCTTTAACTACATTAATACTTACACTATTACCCAGTTGATGATAAGCTTTCTCATCATTAGGATGCAGAATAAAAATATCGGAAAAACCTTGTAACCGCGCCGCCTCGCGGGGAGTAATCCTGCGGACTCGGTTATGATAGTAAACTCCTAATCTATTAGCATCACTGGCAACAATTGTTACCGAAATTTTCTGCGGATCTACAAATTTATAGACTTCAAAGGAAAAGTTACCGGATACAGGTTTGTATTGATTGTTGTTCCGTTGCAGGTACTTTTTTGTTACCAAGGAATCCAGGATTTCATCGAGATTGGGATGAGGAAAAAAAGTAGCTATTTGCTCTTTAGTTAATAGCTTGCCATCTTGGTCAGTTCCAAATTCTTTATTGCGCCTTTTCAATATAAAAAGATTCATTAATTCAATTTCGTCTAAACTGCACTCGCCTCGCAAACCCAGTTCCCAAGAATGAATCGAATTGCCGCCGCGATAGTCAATTAGCCGCCTACCGTGCAGTCGGCTGAAATCATTGTTAACTATGTGTTTCAATGCCTTAACAAATTCTGGCGAACAATCATATTTTGGATCGGGATTGTCTTCCAAAATATCTGCAACTGTGACAGGTTTACTTAACGGGGAAAAGAACGATAGCTGTTGATGACTAGAGGAATGCGAATCTTTTGGGCCTACGTCGGAAATTAACCCAAATTGGGGCGAAGCATTTAAAATTCCTACTAGGTAAACTCGAACGCGGTTCTGAGGTAAACTAAAGTTAGAGCTGTTGAGCAAAAAATAATCGAAGCTGTAACCTCGGCTTTTGATTTCGCCTTTAATAGTTTCGAGAGTTCTGCCGCCGTCGTGGCTGACAAGCCCCCGCACGTTCTCGAAAATAAATGCTTGAGGTTTAAAGGTATCAATTAACCTTGCAATCTCAAAAAATAGGGTGCCTCTGGTGTCTCCAAATCCCTCTTTTTTGCCAGCATAGGAGAAAGATTGGCAGGGAAATCCCGCTAGTAAAATTTCATGTTCAGGCAGTTTGTCAATTAATCGGATGTCGCCTAAAGGTGTGTCGGCAAAGTTTTTCTGGTAAACTAACTGAGCGTCGGGATTGATTTCGCTGCTTAATACGCATTCTGTTTCCAGATTCAAGGAACGAGCGGCGGATTCAAACGCTAATCTCATGCCGCCTATTCCTGAGAATAAGTCAATAAAACGGATTTTTGGCATAAAAATTTTAGTTAGTTTAGATTTTAACACCATTTCTTCAGTATACCATCTCTTTACTCCTTGTTAGGCACAAAGTAATCCCTCAAAAAATTGCAAAGTACATTAAGTTCATTGTGGGAGAATGCAACAGTGCAATGACTATATTTACACAAGGTTTTGATTGCATTTTTTCTCTCAAAGTTACCAGCACCATCAATGACATAAGCCTTTTTATAAGCTGCATTTTCAATCTGCTCAAATCTAGCTCTTGCTTGTCCAGCTTTACGTTCAATTACACTATTTGTTGTTACCTGAAAGCTAATCTCTATTGCAACAAACTTATCTTCTTTAGAAATAACCAGATCAAATGTTGTTAGTCCTTTTTCGCTTTCTTGGTCAGTATGTCTAACGCCGGGTAAATGAGCGTTAGGTCTAATAGCTATATCTATAACCCCTAAATTATCTTGTAAGTATTCTTTGACAAAGTTTTGAGCGATTTGACCTAAAGTATTGGATTGTGATCCAGAGGTTATCCGGCTAACCCAGATATATCGTTGTTTAATAAACTTATTTAATTTATCGGGTTGACCTAAGTAATTACCAATTTCACATTTAGCTAGAACCTCAGCGCTTTTTTCATTCAGTGAACTAGCGCCGAACAAAAGAATTGCTATTAAATCTTTATGTGCCAAAGATAGAGATTGATTTTGGAGTATTTTTTTACCGTCAATCCCTAGTTTATTATTGGTTAGTTGACCTGATGCTGGTAGAAAAGTGAATTGATAAGAGTAAGTTTGCAGGTTCCAAAGGTAATCTAATCTCTTTAAAGGAAACATAGAATTAAACTGACTATTCACTCTTTTTATCATTTCTCCCCCAAAGTCCGCCAGTACAATTAAATGCTTCAGGAACATATTTGCAGAAAGTGTTGAAGCTTCTACTATTTGAAATAATCCGCTTAACTCCGAAACGGGGACGCTAAGAATAGCAATAAATTGCTCTTGAGTTTCTATCAATTTTGGTATGACACTGAGTTCTGCTTCCTTTTGAGATAAGTCGGAAGGCCAGAACATAGAAGCTAACTCACGGATTTCTTCAACTGTTCTTCTGTAATTGTGAGTTGACATTTTGGGCTTTGTGTGATATTAAGTGCTGTGAGTTTGATGAGATCGCCCGCCCTTCTCGCTATTAAATGTTCGGCGGCGGTTGAGGCGATTCTTCAGGGGAGGAGGCTGGCGATCGCACTTTTCCCTATTTTTTGCTAGCCATCCACTTTTGCAGATCCTTAATCGTAAAAACTGTTTCAAAGTCCAATCCAACAGAGTGATAAAACTCCGCACCACCTTGCTCTCTGTCAATCAGCGACAACACGCGATCGACTTTATAACCCGCACCCCGCAACCGTTCCACCGCATGCATCGCCGACTTGCCCGTCGTCACCACATCCTCCAAAACCGCCACATTCGTCCCCTCTGGCAACAGTGGCCCCTCAATGTACGCCATTGTCCCGTGTCCCTTCGTCTCCTTTCGGACAATTAAAGCTGGTATAGGTCGATCGCCCAAAGCCGAAACTACGCTCACAGCAGTTACAATCGGGTCAGCACCCAAAGTCAAACCGCCCACAGCTTGCACGTCCGACGACAGCATCGACAACAGCAAACGTCCCGTTGCCAAAGCACCTTCAGCGTGCAGCGTCACAGGTTTGCAGTTAATGTAATAAGAACTTTTCTGCCCCGAAGACAGCACAAAATCGCCTTCGCGATAGGCAAACTCGCACAACAAATCTAGAAGTCGATCGCGCAACACCTTTAAATCCGCAGCATCCATAACTCACACCGTGTAAAAAACACAAATAATCCGCCGATAATCAGTTTATATTGGAATCGGAATTAATTAAGGAGGCCCAAATATATGAGTCGAAAGTTAAAAAGCCTGAGCGGCGCGTTGATTCTCGCTGTCGCCTCTGCCGCACTGGCATCAGTCAAACCAGCTCAAGCACAAACAGAGCGATTTCACCCGATTTCCGACGACTTCAACCGACAATTTTTTGAAGCTTCAGGAGACTTTTACCAAAACGTTAGCTTGCAAGGTTACTTTGGCGACTATTTAGGCATAGGTTCCCCCAGCGGCGTCGTTGCCTTTCCCGAAAAAGAAATGGAGAGGGATGCCAGTCGCGTCAACGGCCTCTACCGACGCATAATGCAGCGGCAAGTTTCCAGCGATCCGATTCTCCGCGTCCCGGATGCAGTTAATCCCTTCGATTCCTCAGTCATGGCACTGCCTCCAGCTTGCCAGCTAGCACCTCAGCCCAGCGGCTGTTTCGCCACTCCCGCCGGACTCCAAGATCAGTTTACACTTCCAACACAGCAGCAAGATTCACAGACAGATCCAGGGCCCGTTAGAGGACTTTATCAAGTATCGCCGGCCCGCAAAAATTAAGGGCAGGGTGGATTAATTGTCCCCAAGTAAATTATAATAGTCGAGCGCGAGCGGAGCGAGTCCGCTCGCGCTCGACTATCCTAAGCC
>NZ_JAUBTB010000184.1:0-4768 GCF_036704965.1 Microcoleus sp. F10-B2
CTAATTTACAACTCTAAACGCCTACTTTCTTTGAATTCAGTTTAATTCTCTTGATCCTTTCCTTCAGGGCACTACCTGAGAAAAAATGCGATCGGCAGATGTTCAAACCCAATACAAACCAAGCATTACAGCCTGAATGCAATGCTTTTTACCTCAACCCTTTGTTGCTAGGTGAAGGTTCCCGCGTCGATTCGCATATCGATCTTTGCGATCGTACTGCAAAACTGTTGAACCTCCCGCAGCCGTCAGCGTTTTGTACGTGCAAGTACCGCCGAACTTGCAAGGGGGAGAGTTGATACTGCGGCGCAACAAACAGCAAGTCGGGCAGATTAAGCCGCAAGCCAACTCGCCGATCTATTTTCAAGGAGATTTGACTCACTCTGTCAACGCTGTTAAAAGTACCGGAACTCGTTTGAGTTTGGTCTGCGAACAGTACAGTTTGAGCGCAACAGAACTGCAAGATATTCCAGGATTCACAGTAGAATCTAGGGCCGTAAAAGCAAACATTAAGTAAGGTTTATTCGATCCTGGGACGGTGATAAATTCAGGACACGCTTAACCAGCCGCTTGCATCAAAGGTTAAATCACCCCCAACTTATGTGCTGGGAGATTATCCATAACAGCTACTGCGATCCGAGTGGGTTAAGACCGAGCATTATGGGCGAAAGCCTTGAAGGAAACAAAGAATGATGCTAGCTTTATAAATATAGTTTTTTGAGGAGCTAAAGTTCTGAGGAAAGAGGACTTACAAGCTGATGCTGTTTTAATCCGACAGAAGTACCTCAAGAAACCAGTCGGCAAAGGAAATGTCGCACTTGCTGAGCTACAGGTTAAGGGAGGTGTAGCCTTTTGTACAGCAGCAACATCTAGAGGTGGCAAGAAAAGTCCAATTGAAATACCCAAGCCGAAGTCAGCAGGAGGACAATTCGAGCCAGCTATTGATTCTTTCTCCGGGCGTATCATGAGTACTGATGCTGAGTACAAAGTTTTGTCACAAATTGCTGATACTCTTGAGATGTTCTACGATCTTGAAGTAGAAGGCCAACTCTACCTGTATACTGAGTTGCAGCCATGTGAAAGTTGTAATAGCATTTTGAGACAGTTTGAGGAGAAGTTCCCGCACATAAAGATAGAAGTTTTCTGGGATTACCCGTATCCACCCGAATCTTAAAGAGGAAGAAATCAGTTATGACTTTGGAATATAGCAGTGTTACAGAAAAAAGGTTGTCCTTGTTGCGCCAATTGCCTGAATCCATCCAAGGTACGCTAAGTCGGGTATGGCAGCAACATTATGAAGAACTCTATGAACCAGAAGCAGAGGATGCAGCTTCACTTCAAGATGCTTTAGATGAAATTCTGGAAGTGTTTCAGAGTAACAACCAAACACTGACCCACATTCGTTATGTTTGGATGGCGCTGATACTAGCTTCAGTTGTAGAACCAACAGTTCAATATTATCAACCATTAAACTTGCTTCCACAAAAAACTATTAGTAAGATAGAACTCTGGCTCCTAGAAAATACTGAAAAGATGCTGGATTCTAAAAAAAAGTTTTCTAAGGCTCTAATAGAGGAAGAGTTTAATGCTCTAGTAGATGGGATTAAAATTGATTATATAAAAGATAAAAAAGTGGCAAATTTTCAAATAATATTTGAAGCATTAGATGTTTATATGAGTGCGATTAAAACTTTGGATTACAATCAATCCTTAGAATCGTTACTAGATATATTAGAGAATTGTTTAGAGGGCTATGCAATCTTCCCCGGTTCCCACGGACGACGTGAATTATTCGATTGGTGGCTACTAGAGGTTGTACCAGCAAGCTGGTATCTAAGGCCTCCTAGTTCTATCTACTCGCTAGAGAAATTGGGGACTGAAAAAAATAATAGTTTTTGTCAGATGAATAAATTGGAGGAAATTAGCTCTGCCATGTGGAAGATTATCTTGACAGATTCTACCAGTAGACCGAGGTCAAACCTGCTCCCTTTTCCTAACAAATTTGAGGATTATTTAAACACGATACCATTGGATGTTAGACTTGATAAGTGGGCAAGTTAATCTAAGTAACGCTGCAAGTATATATAAAGATAGCGTTGAAACTATTTTTAGTTAAAGGAAGGACTGAAATGAGTAAGCAAGAAGATATTTTAGCTGAAATAATGAAAAATCTTCACGAAAAAGATCGCGATAAAGATGTTAATGAAGAGGAACAAAATAACTATGGAGAGGAATATATTGCCCAGCTTAAATCAGTTTGTAAAAGTTTTATCAAAAAAGAATCTTTGGAAGTTGGACAAATCGTGAAATGGAAGGATCACTTAAAAAATAGAAAGCTTCCCCACAAGAATCAACCAGCAATTGTTATTGCCCTATTAGATAAACCTGTCATCAGCACTGATGATGAACCTGGTAGCCCCTACTTCTTAGAAACTTTAGATATCATTCTTGGGATCATAGTTGAAAACGGCACATTTTTAACTTATTACTATGATAGCAGAAGGTTTGAGCCTTATTAATTTATGTTTATATATTAATGGGCAAACCTTTGAGGAAATGCCCTTTTAGTCAGCATAAATATTGAAAAATTAACGAAAAATTATGTGAGATTGGCTGATTCACAACGGGTTAATTTTCGATGGTTTATGCTCTGCGCCGATGCGGGGGATATTGGCATTCAAAATGGTAAGATTGTGGCGATCGCATCCTCTCTTACCTCCAATGCTCATCAAGTGGTAGAGGCTTCTGGGTTGTGGGTGACACCGGGATTTATCGACATTCACACCCACTACGATCTAGAGTTAGAAATTGCACCCGGATTGAGCGAATCAGTTCGTCATGGCGTTACCAGTGTTGTAATTGGCAATTGCAGCTTGTCTGTTGCAGTTGGTAAACCCCAAATGCTGACAGATATTTTTCAGAGAGTCGAAACTCTTTCCCAGCAACTGATTGCCAAATGGCTGAAACAGTCGGTTTCTTGGCAGACACCTGCAGAATATTTAGAACATTTACAACAATTACCGCTTGGTGCTAATGTGGCGCCTATGTTCGGGCATAGTGCCTTACGCGCTCATGTGATGGGATTGGAACGCAGCTTAACAGTTCAACCCTCAGAAACCGAACTCAAAACCATGCAGCAAATTGCTGCAGGTGCTTTAGATGCGGGATTTATTGGCATCTCAATTGATATGTTTCCTTGGCATAGAATGAGTGGAGAATGGCGCGGCTGTACAATTCCATCACAAGCGGATCGATTCCCTGTTCAGGAATTACACACTGTGACAAAAGAAACCGGTTTTTTTTATTGGGAATCTCCTAGCGCCACGAAGTAGACTCGTAAAAAACCCCGGTTTCTCCACACCCGTGCGTAAGCTATGCTTTATAAACATCTTTCTTAACAAGAAAGTTGACAAAAGTAACTACTTGTGTAGGGGATATGGGGGATCTCGCGGACGATCGAATACGAATTATCCTGATTCGAGTTTTCATTGATATCTCCGTCTTTCAATGAGTTGGCTCAAGTGCGTTCGGGGTTTTTCCCGAGCGCACATTTTGAACCAATAGAATAAAATGTTTTTCTGCCATTGGCTCACGGCGGTTTACCAAAATTATCGTTGATAGGAGCGACACAATTTGCGAGCGCAGTTATTTCACCCTGAAAACATACAAATTGAAGTTGTTTTCAGTTGATTAAATAGTAGCCAACCCGTCATAATATCATCCAATCTTCTCAAGCCACGCCACAAAGTTTTAACTCCTGGAAAACCATCATGTTTTCGTCCTAAAAAACCTCCCAATGTGGCAATCCAACCAACAGCTTCCCCTAAAGTTGGCGGGGAAGAATGAGGATAACTTTTGTGATAAATTGTTGCATAAAGAGCCTGCCATTCTCGATGTGATAACATAATTTCACAACTGGCATCAGGCGCGCTGCGAGCCAGGTGAGTAATATAAAGCAAACGCCAAGCTACTATCGAATAAGTAGCTAGAGCCATTTCCAACCTCTCTGCTGTTTCTAATTGCAGCTTCTCAATTCCACAACCACTTTTTAATACATAATGATAACGCTCAATCAACCAACGATAACTATACCACCTCACATAAGTAGTCACATCCTCAATACAAGTAATAGGTAAAGTTGTTAACAGCCACCACTCAATTGCTTCTGCCTCCGATGGTGCTGATGATTCTCTTACTAAAATAACTTGCAGCTCGAGCGGACTTAATTTCTCTTGTTTAGCCCGATTTTTAGGGGGTTGAATAGTTAAGGTTTTATACCGAATAGTTAAAGTTGCTACTCGTGATGGTCGAGTCGGGTTGCGCTTTAATTCAACAGTCATCGTGGCTGGCGGTTCGACTAACTCCATCTCTGCTTTAAGATGGTTGGATGAAAACTCTAAACATCTGTTTTGAGTAGCTCGAATCAAAAAATCTGCTTTCTCACGGTTGGCGCAGGCAAATAAGTCATAAAAGTCTGCTTCTCGATCGGCAATTGTGACTACTTTTTGCGAATTAGGGATGATATATAACGTGTTTTTTAAAGCATCAAGCCATCTTTGACTTTCTTTTTCTTCAGTTGATTTTTGAGAACGTTTAGCAGCTTTACCTAAAGATTTTGGCGCTCTTGCCCAGACATATTGGTCGATAATTCCTAATGGTAGCCCTTCTGTTGTGGCGGCCAAAGTTGAATGTACTGGTTCTTCTGGGTTGGCGGTGAAAACTGTATAATAGAGGAACTTTACGCTAGAGGATAAGCTCATGGATTTTCATC
>NZ_JAUBTB010000185.1:0-4702 GCF_036704965.1 Microcoleus sp. F10-B2
CTAATGTCATATCACGCTATGGCAAACACTTCTCTAATCATAACGTACTCTGATCCTTTCCTTCAGGGCACTACCTAAAGTGACGACTACCAGAAACCCGGTTTATTTTAATCAACCGGGTTTCTCAAAGTTCACGAATGATTTATGGTTTAATCCAATTGGTTTTCGGGGTCAGCTATGGCACGTGTTGTTTCCGGCGAGACTTGGATGTTAATATCTTCGGCTTTAGGAAGTTCTTGAGGCTCTTCAGAAGGCTCAAAGGTAGAGAACGCGACTTCAGAATCGCTTATAGGCTCTTTAGAAGATGTGCTAATAAAGTCACGTAAAATCGGCTCTGCCTTCTCAAGGTACTCTAAAACCTCATTCAGAGTATCAATATCATTATCATGAGTCTGTTTACGCTCGCTTGTAGGCACTTTCTCATACCTGCTAATCATCGCAGGGGTAAACTGCTTCATCCGTTCAATCTGCTTAAGCAAATTCTTAATCTCCTCCAACAGCTTGTGACCGTAAACCAGCTCATGCACTTGATCGTCATTCATAAGCTGCTCAATCAGCTTATCCTTATCTTGAAGCAGCTCAATCAACTTATCCTTATTCTGAAGCAGCTCACCCACATTATACGAACTCATAAGCCGCTCAAGCACCTTATCCTTATCCTTAAACTGCTCACCCTGATCGGCCAGAGCCTTAAGGTAAGCCTCGATCGACTGAACAAAAGTCTTGAATTCAGAAACTAAGTTATCCCTCATCATGGAGATGACTGCAACCTGTACCTCAGGGACTTCTAGTGGATTAGGCAATTTCTTGATTTGTCCGATTTGAGGCCCAATCATTTGAATCACATTTTCATCTTTAAAAAAACAAATTTTAGTTGCTTCCAACTTCTTGTTATCTTTATTTTTTCGTGCCCTAATTCCCCTGTGATCGTTCGATGCTCCTATGTAATAGGTATATAAGGGATTTTCTCGAGAGGGATACAAGTGATAAACCCAGCCGTCTTTAAACAACACCAAGTGATGCTCTTGGTCTAGATCTAAAGTCCACCCGCCTTCATAATTACCGAGAAGCTTCTCCACAGCGCCCAGGTTTTCGGATGAGATCGTGTATGAAGACACATTATCCTTTGAGACTGCTTGTTTAAAATTTTCCAGAAACGTATTATAACTATTTTCATTATTAATGAATTTTTTTTCTTCTTTTTCCTCAAAATCGGAGGGATAAAGCAACTTAAGCAGCTCTTGATCCATTTCCATCCCGAACCAACGACCAAAACAGCCATTGGCGAGGATAATCATACCGATATTCTTCTCTGGAACTAGCATTTGGATAGAAAACCAGGATGGTAAAAACCCTCCATGATGCTGTATTGTGATTTTTTCGGAAGGATTAGATTTTCTCTCAATTTCTTCTATCCACCAACCCATTCCGTATTTTGTGGTTCCTGTAATACCCTCATCAGAACTTTTTACAGATTTTTTGCCTTCTACATTCCAAAGTTCCTGTAGAGTTCCAGCCTCAACCACCCGCTGACCATCTGGATTGACTCCGTTGTTCAACAAAGTTATCAGGTAACGGTTCATATCTTCAACGTTTGAAACACACTGACCTGCTGGAGCCACACCACCGATATAGTTAATACTTATCGAACCTTTTTCAAAAATTTTTGGTATTCCTTCACTCATATCAAGGCCGTAGCTGACAGCATAGTCCTTACTAGCACTTGATAATACACCAGTGATACGGGTACTTTCCATACCAATAGCGTTAAATACTTTCTTGTTCATCAATTGCGTATAAGCTTGCAGCAATTGGGATGTAGGCTTTTTATTTTTTAATGGTGTCAGGTAACCAGCGCTTGCAAACAGCTCGTTGTTATAATAGTAGTCCCCATAACTGCCTGGCCAGCATGGCAAAAGGGGGATATTTCTGATAATGTGTATTGCAGATTGGTCATTCCAATGCGTTCCATTAGAACCGTATATACTTTTTTGTATTTTAGCATACGGATTAATTGCACCCTCTATGCCACTCGTCATCCCCAGTAAATCTTTAACTTTTAGTGGGTGAGTGATTGCATCTGGAAATTTGTACTGTGAACTAATTTCAGACACTGGAGTATCCCAAGTATATAAACCCTCATCTACTTGAGTAGCAATCATAAAAGCTGTCAACGACTTAGTAACTGACCCCAAGGCAAAAAGAGTTTTTGTAGTAACTAGCTCTTTTGTTTCCAAGTTTCGCATACCAAACCCCTGAGATACGAGCACTTGATCTTTTGTAACAATGCCTAGTGCTGCTCCTGGGATTTTATAGAAGTCCATCCTTTCTTCGAACTTTTTCTTAAAATCTCTTAATTGTTGTGCAGATAAGGCTGATTTTGGTGCTGTTGTACTGTCTGTCATTTTTTTATCCTAGGATTTGTTCTTTTTGATTTTGGCCAGAAAACTGTCTAACTATCGTTGATTTAGTCTAGCCGCCGAGAAGTATGAAGGAGTATAGCCTCCTACCTCCGGCAACGTGCAGTAGTCAATAAGCGATTTTAATGTCTTAATAAAGGCGATCGTCAGACGTTCAATAGTTGTTCGTTGATGAATGTTTTGACGGTAAGTATAATTTATTTGCAGCTTGTTGTCAACTACTAATCCATTAACATCTAGCAGATGACTGTGAAGTCATAGACTACGATAAACACGTTTGATTTGAATCAACCGTGTTTATCAAAGTTCAGGAATGATTTACGGTTTAATCCAATTGCATGTTCTCAATTAAGTAACGTGTTGTTTCATGCGAGATTTTGATCTTACGATCTTTGGCTTTAGGAGGTTTTTTCCCTTTTTTTACATCAGCCTTGCGGGGAGCGAGATCGGGACGAGTAAGAAAATACTCAGCGGGTTTACCAGTTAATACGCTGCGGACTTGACTGTGTGACTCATGGGAATGTAGTACATTGCGCCATTTCTTGAGTTGTCCGACTTGAGGCCCAACCATTTGAATGACTCCTTCCTCATCATCTTCAACAAACCAAATTTTAGCTGCTTCAAACACATCAAATTCAGGGTCTGAATCCTTTGGATCTCTAACCCTCATCACCCTGTGATTATTCGATGCTCCTATGTAATAGATGTGTGAGGGATCTTGTTTGGAGGGATACAACTCATAAATCCAGCCGTCTTTGAACAACACCAAGCTACGATCTTGGTCTAGCGCTAAAGTCCACCCGCCTTCATAATTACCGAGAAGCAGCTCCACATCGTCCAGATTTTCGGATGCGATCGTGTATGAGGACACTTTGTTTGGAACTGTTGTTTTCAAATCATTCAAAAAATCGTTATAAAGGGCTTCATTGTCAATTAAGTTGTCGAGATCGGAGTCATAGAGCAACTTAAGCAGCTCTTGATTCATTTCCATCGTCAACTCACGACCAAAACAGCCATTGCTGAGGATGACCATGCCAACATTGTGTTCTGGAACTAGCATCTGCATACAAGCCCAGGATGGTAAAAACCCTCCATGATGCCGTACTGTGATTTTTTCGTTAGGATTAGATTTCCTGGGAATTTCTTCTACCCACCAACCCATTCCATACCTTGTGGTTCCTGTAATACCCACATCATCAACATTTGTTTTAGAGGGTTTGCCTTCTACATTCCAAAGTTCCTGTAGAGTTTCAGCATTAACCACCCGCTCACCATCTGGGCTGACTCCGTTGTTCAACAAAGTTATCAGGTAACGGTTCATATCTTCAACGTTTGAAACCCCCTGACCTGCTGGACCTATACCATCGATAAAATTAATACTTATCGAACCTTTTTCAAAAATTTTTGGTATTCCATCCCTCATATCGAGGCCGTAACTGACAGCATAGTCACGACTAGCACTTGATAAAATAGCAGTGAGACAGGTACTTTCCATGCCAATAGGCTTAAATACTTTCTGGCGCATCAATCGCTTATAAGCTGGCAGCAATTGGGATGTAGGCTTTTGATTTTTTAAAGGAGTCAGGTAAGCGGCGCTTGCATACAGCTCGTTGTTATAAAGGTGTTTCCCAATATTCTCTGGAAAGCATGGCAAAAAAGGGATATTTTTGATAGTGTATATTGCAGATTGGTCATTCCAAAGCGTTGCATTAGCACCCAAAATCATATCTTCTATGTTAGCAAACGGATTAACTGCACCGTCTATGCCACTAGCCATCCCCAATAAATCTTTAACTTTTAGTGGGTCTTTGATTTCATCGGGAAATTTGTATTGTGAGCTAATTTCAGAGACTGGAGTATCCCAAGCATATAAACCCTCATCTACTTGAGTAGCAGTCATAAAAGCTGTCAATGACTTAGTCATTGACCCCAAGGTAAAAAGAGTTTTTGGAGTAACTGGCTCCTCTGTTTCCAAGTCTCGCACGCCAAACCCCTGAGACACCAGCACTTGGCCATTTTGAACAATGCCTAACGATGCCCCAGGTATCATATAGAACTGCATCCTTTCTTCAAACTTTTTCTTAAAGTCTTCCAATTGTTGTGCAGATAAGGCTGAGTTTGGTGCTGTTGTACAGTCTGTCATTTTTTTATCCTAAAATTTGTTCTTTTTGATTTTAGCCAGAAAACTGTCTAACTGGATTTTAGACGGAACTTACCCCTGCAGGGGGTAGTTTCGGTGGCTGTATTCTTTGAGCCGTATTCGTTTTAGCTATTTGGCAGTT
>NZ_JAUBTB010000186.1:0-4644 GCF_036704965.1 Microcoleus sp. F10-B2
CATCAAAATCTCAAAAATCATTTTCGGGTTCCCTCTCGTATTTTTGCCCGTATCATACCGTAATTCAGCAACGCCAATGAAGCAAGATGGATGATGACTAACGACTAACGACTAATGATTGCTGTCGGAGCGGAATCTCGATCGCAAACTCAGTACCTTTCCCCAATTCCGAATTGCATTCTAAAACGCCGCCGTGTTTCTCTACCACAATTTGGTAACTAATTGACAGTCCCAATCCAGTACCTTTTCCCACCGGCTTAGTCGTGAAAAAAGGGTCAAATATGCGTTGTCTCATTGATTCCGAAATTCCCGACCCGCTGTCAGCAATCCGAATCACCGCGCTAGGAACAGTGCCATTAAGTTGACCGACAGCAGTAGAGATTTTAATTTGAGGAATCACAGATGGGCGATCGACCAACTTGGCAGATTCCAAAGCATCGATCGCATTCCCGATTACATTCATAAACACCTGATTCAACTGTCCAACATAACACTCAACCAGAGGCAAATTACCGTATTCTTTAACTAGCACAATACTTGCATTATCCGAATTAGATTTCAGCCTGTGCTGCAAAATTAACAGCGTGCTATCGAGACCTTCGTGAATATCAACCGCCTTCATTTGACTTTCGTCAAGACGAGAGAAATTCCTCAAAGACAAAACTATTTGACGGATGCGATCGGCTCCCACCTTCATAGACAATAGCAACTTAGGCAAATCTGCTCGCAGAAATTCCAAGTCAATAGCTTCTGTCAATTCGCCAATTTCAGGACTAGAATCGGGATATTGCTGCTGGTAAAGTTCCAACAAACTCAGCAAGCTATCAGTATATTCAGTAGCGTGATTGAGATTCCCATAAATAAAATTAACGGGATTGTTTATTTCGTGAGCAATACCAGCCACCAGTTGCCCCAAACCAGACATTTTTTCAGTCTGAATCAATTGAGCTTGAGTTTGCTGCAAATCCTTTAAGTTTTGAGAAATTTGTTCTGCTTGGCGTCTGGTTTGAGCCAGCAAATCTGCTTGTTGGATAGCTACGCCTAACTGATTAGCAATCTGAGCTAAAAAGTTAACTTCTGAACTTTCCCAACTGCGGGTTCCAGAATGTTGATATGCTGTCAGCAAACCCCAAAGTTCTTGTCCTACAAAAATCGGCGCTATCGCATAAGCCTTCACCTGAAATTGCTCTAAAATACCGACAACACACTCCGAGTGACCAGCTTGATATATATCGTCAACGGCTAGAGTTTCATTATTGAGATACCTGCCGCCTCGGTTTTCCTGCAAATAAGTATCTTGCCAAACCGTATTGATACCTTCCCCTACCATTTTTACCCAGCCATCTTTCACAAACTCGGCAATATATTCGCCGCCCCAATCAGGGTTAAAGCGATAGACAGCAATTCTATCGACTTGCATAAACTGACAAACTTCTTGGGTTGCAGTCTTAAAAATCGCGTTGATATCGAGAGATTCTCGAATCTTGGCTACCACTTCAAACAGTATCCGCTGTTGCTCTGCTACCAACTGCATATTAATCGTTTGCTGCCGCGTTTGAGCGAGCAAATCTGCTTGTTCTAATGCTACGCTCAACTGAGATCCGACTTGCGTAGCAAACTGGATTTCCGAAGCGTTCCAATTGCGCGCACCGTCGCACTGGTGTACGCACAGCAAGCCCCAAAGTTCGCTGCCATTCATCAGCGGCATAATCACCTGAGCTCTAATCTGAAATTCAGCTAAAATAGCAGCGTGGCAGTCTGAGAGTTCCCCGCTGTAGGTGTCTGCCACCACTTGAATGTGTCCCTGACTGTATTTGTTCGCATAGTTTTGACCAAAACACCGATCGCGAATTTTCACATCCATTGCCGAACGAAAACCTGGCAAAACATCTTCAGTAATAAATTCGCCTTCATTAAACTTGGAACCTGGCTCAAAGCGATAAACAACAACTCTGTCTGCCTTTAAAATCCGGCGCATTTCTGTAGTTGTCGTGCGAAAAATTGTATCTAAATCAAGAGATTGTCGAATTTTAGCAACTACCTCAAATAGTATCCGCTGCCGATCTGCTGCCCGCTGCAGCTCAACTGCTTGTTGTTTGGTTTGAGCGAGCAAATCTGCTTGTTCTAGGGCGATGCTGAGCTGAGCTGAAATTTGGGTAGCAAACTTGATTTCGGAAGATTCCCAATTGCGGGGAGCAGAACACTGGTGCACGCACAGCAACCCCCAAAGGTCTTTGCCTTTCATCACCGGTGCAACCAAACTAGCTTTGACCTGAAATTGCTCCAATAGTTGCTCGTAGCAATCTTGCAGTCCGGCCTGTCTAATGTCGGACATTGTGTGAACTCGTCCGTGAGAGTAGAGATTGGCGTACTTTTCTCCAAAGCAGCGATCGTGCACTTTGACTGCCATTGCTGACACAAAATTTGGCAAAACATCTTCGGCAACAAATTCGCCTTCGTTAAATTCCGAGGCGGGAGCGAAGCGGTAAATCCCAACTCGATCTGCATTTAAAGCCTGCCGCACTTCCTGGGACATCGTGCTAAAAATCTTGTTCAAGTCGAGGGATTGTCGCATTTTTACCACGACTTCAAACAGCACTCGCTGCTGTTTCGTTAACTGCTGTAGTTGAGCAGTCCGAGCTTGAACTTTATTTTCTAAATTCGTGTTAAGTGCGTCTATTTTTTGGTGCAGTTGCCAGTGGTTAATTGCACTAGCAAAGTGGCTGCCAAAATTTTGAATTAATTCAATTTCTTCAGTCTTCCATTCGCGAATTTGGGCAGTTTTTGACTCTTTCCACGCTTCAAAAGATATCCGAGATTGGGCGAGCCGACCGTCGCCATCAAACTGTCTTGCCCAGAGAGTTTCGGTGTCAAATTCTTCTCTAAAAATGCTCAAGTAACCGAATATTTGCTGGCGGCTTCTGAGCGGTACGATTAAAATGCTGCGAATTTTGGTCGATCGAAATGCAGGTTGCAAGCTTCTCAAACTGCTAATTTGGTACAAGTCGGGAATTGCCCAAAACTGTTGCTCGCCGGATTTAAAATATTCGTGCCAGACGCTGTATTGCTCCACCTGCTGGTATTTTGCTGAATTTTGCATCTTCGGCCCTGAGCCGCAAGTGTAGACTTGAAGTGTTCGAGTGGAATTGTCTGAGTAGAACACTGAACTCGTGACCTTGCTGCTGTCGAAAATGAAGGGTGCGGAGAAAATGCACAGCCTGCCGCCGGCTGCGTCTAGTGCAGCTACAGATTCTGCTAAAGCTGCTTGCAGTTCGATCGCCGGCTGCGAGTGAAGGGCTGCGGCGACGCGGTTGACGGCAGTTTCCCGCTGGGCTTTCGCCTGGGCTCGGGCGAGGAGGGTGGATTGGGCTATGGCGACGCCGAGCTGATCTGCCACCATCTGAACGCCTTGCAGTTCGTGTTCTTGCACGCTTCGGGACTCGGAGTGGTGAGATACCAACAACCCCCAGAATTCTGCGCCGTGAAAAATTGGTACTACCAAGGAAGCCTTGACGCCGAGTGCGCTCAAGTATTCAGCGTGGCAGGGGTCGATCGGGCGAAAGCGCACTTCGTCGGGCAGCAGTTGGCCCGAAACCGCATCGCGGCGGGGACTTTGCCCTAGCAGCCCGGAATCTATATCGACGATCGATCGCACCTGTACTTTCGCGAACAGTTCCCGGGCTTGAGGGGGAATATCGTCTGCTGGAAAATGCAGTCCCAATAGGGATGGCAAGCGGTTGCCGTTAATTGATTCGGCAATCACTTCACCGCTGCCGTCGCTATGAAACTTGTAGATTTTTACTCTGTCTGTTCCCAAGAACGATTGAACTTCCGCAGCTGTGGCGCTCAGAATTTCTGGCAGTTCTAGAGAGCGGCGAATCCGGTTGGCGATGCGATCGAGCAAATTTGCTCGATCGTAACTCACCTTGACATTTTGGATTTTTAATGAGTCCATTATTAATCTTTTGGTTTCCCAGCAATAACAGTAAGCGGCTGAGGAGTTTTGTGCGTGTTACAAAATTCGGCAAGCACAGCCATTTAATAACATATGAATATCCTGAGGGCGATGGTCGATTAGTTTTGCACCGCTAGCGAGCTGCCTTCAAACTGCCACTTCTTATGGCAACTTTCAATTCTGTGGGATTAAAACTTTTGTCCTTTAAATATAAACTTTGTAGAGCCTGCGTTGCAACCTCTGTACCCGAACTAATTAAAATTGTCAAGTTTCAATACTTACAGAGTCATTAACCGCCACCGATGAATGTCGTGCCGAAATATCTCATGCAAATCCTGTTTAAATACCCCCTCCATCTGGCTTGTCTGCGGATGCGGACGAAAGTTTGTGGAGTAGCGGTTTCAACCGCCGAATCATAAAAGGGGTAGCTTTCCCCGGATTTGGTATCAGTCTTGGAGGCAAAAGCTCTCTCAGAAAGCAGGTTACTATTAGGGCTTGAATTATCTGAAAGAAACAGCATTGAATTCAAAAGGTTGACTCAGAAACCGGGTTTCTGCGTCTAGGATCATTGGTGACAAGTTAAGACTTAATTACATTTGTCAATCAGTAATTTTACTCAAAAAAACTGCTTTTTTAGGAGTGGAAAATTCACGATTTAAGAGGGAGTAGGTATAAATATCACCCTCGGC
>NZ_JAUBTB010000187.1:0-4492 GCF_036704965.1 Microcoleus sp. F10-B2
GTCATATCACGCTATGGCAAAAACTTCTCTCTAATAGTAGCTTAAATTTACTCCTTCCTTTCCTTCATGGCACTACCGAAAATCTTTCGTTGTCACCCACAGATTAGGCCAAAAACCCGGTTTCTTTGGCCTTAGTGGGTAAGTCGTGTCTTTGTGAAACCCATCCAATTAGCACGTAATGAAATGACTAAAATCGATAATTTCGTAAAAAAAGGTTCGATCAAAAAGACTTGAAACAAGGCTGAAATTCCTATAAATTACACCTTACAGCTCTTGATGCGAGAGAAGAGAGAACCATACAACAAACCCTAACCACCCCAACACCCCAACAACCCAACCCAATCCTTCTCCCCCCCACGCAAACACACGCGCACACGACGGGAGGTGCCCCCGTGGTGCTTGCAAATTAAAGGTTAAATCATTGTAGCTCAACCACTCTTTCCTCCCCTTTCTCCTCTTTCGCCAACCGACACGATCGCCTAGCTTGCATTCAGTGTCATAATCAACTTTACCGCCTATTTCTAACCAGATTTTTTTCTGGACGCTAAAGCCAAAGCGACCCTGACTGTATTTTACCCACAATTTGTCGATCGTCCGCAAATCATCGCCAGGAAAATTCTCGATCGAGTTCGTATCGAACCAACCTTCCTTCTCCCGTCTAGCAGCTTTTAACATCACCTTGAATGTTTCCTGATCCGCCTCTTTCCACTTTCCTGCTGCTAATAAATCCCGGAGACGAGTATAGTCAACACCCCGCGCTGATTTAAGCGAGTCTGGTGTTTGAGGTGATGGTTGAGGTGATGGTTGAGGTGATTGATTGCCAAGAGCCTGCAAAACTTCAGTAGCAGATTGATAACGTTTTTTAATAGCAGGTTGTATCATTTTATCTAAAACCTGACCCAGTTCCGAACTGACAGATGTTTTTAAGTGTTCTCGCCACACCCACTCAAACTCGCTATCATCGAATAAATCAATCGGCTTAACCTCAGTTAACAGACACAAACAAGTGACACCCAGACTATAAATATCACTCGCATGAATCGGTTTACCGTTGGCTTGTTCTGGTGCCATATATCCCGCCGTCCCGATTCTCGTTCCCGTTAGCCCTAGAGCCGTTTGTGTCGCATATTTCGCGGCTCCAAAGTCAACTAAAACCAGTTGCCTATCTTGCCTAAGAATAATATTTTCAGGCTTGATATCCCGGTGAATTACTTGGCGGGAATGAATGAACTCGAATACTGGCAATAAATTATTAAGCAAATCGCGAATCTGCGTTTCGCTAAAATATCCCTTAGATTCTAGTGTTTGGGCTAAATTTTCACCGTCGATGAATTCTTGCACTAAATACTGCCGTTCATCTTGACTAAAATATGCTAATAAGTCGGGAATTTGAGAATGTTTACCCAACTGTTCTAGGCGGACTGCTTCCAGCTCAAATAACTCAGCAGCTTTCTGGATACTAGAAGCGCCTTGAAGTTGGGGGTAGAATTGTTTAATAACACAGGGAGGTTTTGATGGTTTATACTCGTCAATAGCTAGAAAAGTGCGCCCAAATCCCCCTTGTCCAATAATTTTTTGGGCTCCGTAGCGATCGCCCAATAGCAGTTTATTCCCACATTTTTGACAGAATTTTGTAGAGCCAGACGGGTTTTGGAATAGGCAATCAGGGTTTAGACACTGGCTCATAAAATATGCTTGCAGATTACAGATTAAAGCTCTCGATGCGATGCCAGCGGAGATGGTGTTAAATGTGAAACACCAGATCCGGGTAAGGACATCGCATTGCCCAAAGCCGTGTCAACTTAACCCCAAAACCTTTGTATCTCTCGCTTTTATCCGAGGCTAGATCCCCCTAAATCCCCCTTAAGAAGGGGGACTTTGAGATCGCTCCGGTTCCCCCCTTTTTAAGGGGGGCTAGGGGGGATATGGCCTCGACGAGAAACAGCAGTCTATGACTACGTTTGACCTTAAGTTGAGACTAATAGGCACAGCCTAAGTCCCCACTCAAAACTCGTTAAACTTTTGTCCCGCACTCAGGACAAAACTTATTGGTCGAAACATTCTTCGCGCCACAACTCGGACAATAAATCAACTCCGCAGATTGCAACTTGCTGCGTTCGGGCAAACCAACCATTTGAGCGTTGCTCTTACCTGGAACTACCATCGGATAGCAGTTTTCGTCCCTCGTCACCTTCACGTTCATCAGCACCGGACCGTCGTGAGCGAGCATTTGACCGATCGCCTCTTTGAGTTCCTCCGGCCGCGAAACCTGCATCCCCTTCACGCCATAAGCTTCTGCCAGCATCACAAAATCCGGCATCCCTACAGTCATATTCGACGACGAATAACGCTCGCCGTAGAACGCCTGCTGCCACTGCCGCACCATGCCTTGCCAGCCGTTATTTACAATCACAATCTTGACATTAATGCCGTATTGTGCTAATGTTCCCAACTCTTGAATATTCATTTGCACGCTAGCATCGCCAGCAATACAAATCACTTGCTCATGCGGCAGGGCCATTTTCGCGCCCATCGCCGCCGGCACCCCGAAACCCATCGTGCCCAAACCAGCGCTAGAAATCCAGCGGCGCGGCCCGTTGTTCAAGAATTGAGCCGACCACATTTGATGTTGACCGACATCTGTTGTGTAGTAAGCATCCGGCGCTTGAGTAGCCAACTCCGAAATCACCTCTTGCGGAGACAAAATTTCTGGGTAATGAGGCACCACTAACGGATAGTCCTGTTTCCACTGATCGATCCTGTGCAGCCATTCCGCAGTCTGTCCGACCTTCCCCGAAACTCCAGTCTCCCGACAGCGGCGCAGCAAATCGATCAAAACTTGGCGGACATCTCCGACAATCGGCACGTCAGGACCGCGATTTTTGCCAACTTCCGCCGGGTCGATATCGATGTGAATCACCTTGGCGCGCGCGGCAAACTCGTCTAATTTGCCCGTCACGCGATCGTCAAACCTCGCCCCGACAGCAATCAGCAAATCGCACTCGGTAACGGCAAAATTAGCGTAAGCAGTGCCGTGCATCCCCAACATTTTCACCGACAAAGGATGGTTTTCGTCAAAGGCACCTTTGCCCATTAGCGTTGTCGTGACCGGCAATTGGAAAAGTTCGGCCAGTTCCTTAATTTCCTCGTGGGCCGCCGCTGCGATCGCCCCGCCGCCCACATAAAGCAAAGGACGCTTTGCTTCCTTCACCAAATGAATCGCTTGATTAATTTGCCGGGGATTTCCCTTCACCGTGGGCTTGTAGCCGGGAATTCTCACCGATCCGGGTTCCACGGGCAGATAGTCAAATTCTTCTAAACCCACATCCTTGGGCACGTCAATCAACACCGGCCCGGGCCGCCCTGTACTCGCGATGTGGAAAGCTTCTGCCACAATTCGCGCCATATCTCTCGGATCGCGCACTACATAGGAATGCTTGACAATTGGCAGGGTAATCCCGTAAATATCAGTTTCCTGAAACGCATCAGTGCCGATCGCCGGACGGGGAACCTGACCGGTAATTATTACCATCGGGATCGAATCCATGTGGGCCGTCGCAATCCCCGTTACCAAATTAGTTGCGCCGGGGCCCGAAGTAGCAAAACAAACCCCAACTTGTCCGGTAGCGCGGGCGTAGCCGTCGGCCGCGTGAGCAGCACCTTGCTCGTGGCGCACCAGAATATGTTTGATAGCGCCAGTTTCTTCAGCGCGGTAGAGTTCGTCGTAAAGCGGCAGAATTGCGCCGCCGGGATAACCAAAAATATGCTTGACGCCGTGGCGGATCAAGCTGTCAATCAGAGCAAATCCACCAGTTGCACGCCTGATGGTCACTTTAGTTTTTAGTTGCACAGAATTTCCGTCCTTAAACTAATTATGATTTTTAATGAAAGCTTTTATACTACTTTAATCTCAATAATCAAACTCTGAGAATTTAACTGCTGATATTTTACAAAAAGTTTCGCCCTCGGACATTTATCGCCAGGCCAGAATTTGTGGAACAGCAGAGCAAGAAAAGAAACAGAGAAAATCGCGGTTTGTCTGCCGGTTTACCGCGATATGACGCTTGTCTAGCATTAGTTTCGATCGGCATTCGAGAAGAAACACAACGGTTGGCAATGCGAGAACGTCAATAGCGTCAGGGCGGTGGCTATGTTAGAGATCGATCGCAAAAAGAAAGCCCTCGAACCTCTTCCCATTGGTGTCAACAATCGCCTAAAACCTTTGATAAATCCTGTTTAGACGCGAGTCTCGATCCCGCTGGCATTCCCGTTCTTAAGGGAAACTAAAGAGAATGCTTGAGTTCCCCCCAACTATCAGGGGATCTGGACAATCATCGTCAAAGAGTAGATCGGTACTACATTTGACGTTAAGTTGACACCCATCCCCTGTTCCTTCTTCTCTCTTCCTTCTTCTCTCTTCCTTCTTCCTTCTTCCTTCTTCCTTCTTCCTTCTTCCTTCTTCCTTCTTCCTTCTTCCTTCTTCCTTCTTCCT
>NZ_JAUBTB010000188.1:0-4296 GCF_036704965.1 Microcoleus sp. F10-B2
AATGCTAAAACTTCGTTGTGCTTACCTCAACGACCTCTTAGCCATTTGAGGTTTTTGCAAAACCGGGATGCTCCCACCTTGTTGTCTCCAGCAATCAGCAAAATTTCCGCTCCTCCGTCATCTCTTCAAACCCCAGAAAACATAGTTGACACCAGCCATCCGCCCACAACGCCGGAACTTTAAACTTTGCCCCAGACTTGGGAATTCCGATCGCAATTGCAACTAATGTCGATCGCCCCGCTGCATCCCAAATCCTATCAAATCCGATCGCCCGCGATATCTGTAGGGACACGGCATTGCCGTGTCCTTAGCCTTAACTTAGCGATGACAGCCTTGGGCGATCGCCCTTAACACCGCTAGCCGCACTTCTGGATAGGATTTCTCCAGCCCGTTAGCCCGAAAAATCCAGTGTCCGCCGCCCGCGTGTTCGATCGCAATTTTCTGTCCGTCAGGCAAAACTATTTGCCACCAATTCAACACAGTGGCTTTAATTAGTTGGCACTGAATTTCGTTCAGTTGAACCTCCATTAATTTCAGTTGACGCATGATTGGATTTTGGGCAGATGACTTCATGATTTTTCTCTTTAAATGAATTCGACTGTTTCTCGGCTTTGATTTCAGTTTGCCGATTTTTCAACTTAACTTCACTTTCCGAACTTTTCGCCTTAACTTCCCCTTCCGAACTTTTCGCCTTAACTTCCGTTTTACCACCTTTATGCTCAACTTTGACTCCAAAACCTTTAGACTTAACTTTGTCTTTAGCTGCAGTAGGACTCTTTTGGGCTACGGGCTTCTTAAACTCCGCGTCTAATTGGTCTAAAATCTCCTCTTGTTCGGGAGTATGTTCCGCTGGCTGCTCTAAGTTTCTGGGATTGTATTCGCCAACCAACCTTGCCAAAAATTCCGAAATTGACAGTCCGGCGGCGGCTGCTTTTTTCGTTAAAAGGGCGTAGGTGTCGGTTTTAATGCGAATTTGTTTGAGCCGGAGGTTGGGATTGTTGTCAACAGTTTCGGCAATCGTTACTGCGGTAATCCTTTCTTTGGGTATGACATCAACAACTTCTTGCCACTTTTCCTGTAAAAGGCAGTCGCCGTATTGGTCGGTTACTGCGTGTTTGAACAAAGGGACAACTTGAGCAACGCAGCTAGGCAAAATCTCAAATCCTGCTTTAATTAAGCGCAGGCAAATGCTCGCAGCTTTGATAATTTGCGTGCAGTAAAAATACTGCCTGCCTAATGCTTGTTCGCAGTAAGTTTTAAAAGTTTTGAACTTGCCTTTGTACAATCGCAGTTTTCGGATCGCGTCTAGCATGATTCCTTGCCGCACGTAGTCTAGAAATCCCCTTTTAATTTCGCCTGTCAGGTAGTCTAAATCGTGAAAGGGAGATTGATTTTGGATTTCTTCTTCAAAGTCTAGCAGCGGGCCTGCAAAGTGAAAGTTGGAGGCGACATCGCCTAGGTAGAAGTTGTCAATGGATGTGGACATGATCTGGAATGGTTCGAGAAAGGGCACGATACCACGGAAGTTGTGCGATCGCAAAGGAGAAGTTTTGGTCGGGATCTTTGGTACAATTTTGAGTTGGGTTGTGCTGTGGGTCGATCGACCTTTTACATCGCATCACCTCAAGGCGGTTATTCAAAACTGCAGGTTTTGGCTGTTCGGCCTGACCGACCAGCTTTTGTTATGTCACTTGTGTCTCATTATGAGATGTCGATTTTTATTTGTCAAGTATGACATCTCAATTTGAGATTTATGTTACAATGTCATCAAGAAAAGAACGAAGACAGGAGGGCAATTCACCATTGGAAGCCCTAAGAATCAACAAAACAGACTTATCACAAGATGAGTTTGCTTTTAGATGCGGGATTCCCCGGGCCACGTATCATAGATGGATATCGGGAGCCACAGAACCAAAATTTTCTCTCTTTCAGTTGAAAGCTATTTGCCGAGAACTAAAAATAGAAAAAATAGATGAACTTCCAGAGAGCTTTGGGCCGAATTAGCAATTAAATTAAACCAACAGTTAAAAAATTATTACTGCTGATACAATTTTGAGTTGGGCACTCTTGTGAGGTCGATCGACCTTTTACATAGCACCTCCTCCTCGGCGTTGAGAAAAAAGGGGCTTGAGGTATGCGCCCAACCCCCAAAAATACGCTTGGGTATGCAAGCACAATTGATAGACACTACAAGTAAGGCGGTTATTCAAACCTGGACGTTTTGAATGTTCGGCTCGCCCGGCCACCTTCTGTCATGTCCGTCACTTACAACTTTAGTTGGATAATTCATTTTTGTCAACTAAAGTTGTATAACTTTAGTTTAAATGAATCAAGATATAGACTATCTCAAACCAGAAACTATTCAAGAAGCTATCCAATTGGCTGAAGCTACTCAGGAACAACTAGCCCGAAACCTAGGAGTTTCTCTAAATACAGTGAACTCCTGGGTTAATTGTCGGAAAATGCCACGGGCGGATAATTTCTTCGCCCTATGCCGGGAGTTAAAGCTTTCGCCCAAAACCGTGGCTAGATTGCTAGGCATCGATATCTCCAACATCCCTGACGATATCCCTTTGATCAGATCGCCCTCATCGAACGACAACTAACCCGCAGGGGTTCCGAAATGTCTAGGGAAATGGGTTTGAGTCATGCACCCAAGCCCGGAAAATACGCTTGGCTATGCAGGCATAATGGGTAGAAACTACAAATAGGGCAGCTTGCTAAACCAAAGCGTTTCCACCGTCCGGCTAAAGCAGTCGCCTTTGTGTTGTCTCTCTATTAAACAACCTTAGTTGTATTTCACCGATTTGTCAACAACTTTGGTTGTGAATTTGCTATGATATGCCCCGAAAGAAACAAACTCAAGAGTCCAAAGATATACCAGCACTGCAAATCTTGCGGGAGGCTGTTGGTTTATCGCAATCCGCCTTAGCAAAACAAATTCCCGACAAAACCCGCACAAAAACCCTAACTCAGCAAGCCATTAGCAAGTGGGAACGAGGACTAGACGAACCAGAACTGACCATTGCTCAAATGAAAGCCCTTTGCAAAGCTTTGGGAAAAACGCTTGACGATTTACCGAATGACTTAGGCCCACAAAATCCCGACTGAAAACTTTTGTTGCTTAGTTCTAATTAGATCAACCTAAAAAAGCAGATTATATCCCCGACTTCTTGAAGAAGTCGGGCATCTAACAAGCAAGTTATAAAGAGGATATTAAAGTATGATTTGGTATTACTTACGGAGAACAGAAGTGATAATCACCGTGATAGTGGCGCTTGCAATCAAAGTGAAAGCAAGTTGCACAACCCATTGGGTAGCTTTCTGGTAGTTATCGAACTTGTCATTGAATCTGTCGGTTTTATCATTAGTTTTCTCAACATCAGTTGATAATTTCTCAACTTCAGCCGATAGCTTGTCTAGCTTTTCAATAACATCGGCTAGCGTCGGCTCGTTACGTGCAGTAGTTGTCATTGCCGTTTCCTAAAACTAACAATCATCATTTACAATGATATCCTAATTTTAATAGGAATTGAGATTATCAATCACTCCGTGACTTTCCCTCTCAAAGCTTTAATCTGCCCTCGCTTAGTTTTGCTGTCGAGACGCTTGCGCTGGGAACTACGAGTTGCTTTGCTGGGTTTGCGCGGTTTCGGTATGACGATCGCACTTTTAATCAGTTCTTGCAGCCGTCTCAAAGCCTCCTCCCGGTTTTGTTCCTGGCTGCGGTGTTCCTGGGCCTTGATGACAATCACACCTTCGGAGGTGATGCGCTGGTCGTTGATTTGCAACAAACGCTGCTTGTAGCGATCGGGCAATGAGGAAGCTGGGATATCAAAGCGCAAGTGAATTGCACTCGCGACCTTATTTACATTTTGTCCCCCCGCGCCTTGAGAGCGAATCGCGCTAATCTCGATTTCGCGATCGTCTATGAACACTGTATTAGAAATTTGTAGCATGATTCATCAGTGAGATTAAAGATACGGGGAAAGCAGTGCATCTTTTATATATAACTTACTGTAGTTAGGGAACAGGATATTACCCACAATCAGGACACGGCAGTGCCGTGTCCCTACAATTAATTGGGGGATGGTTGTATCTGGTGCGAGCGCAAGCGATTATTTTGGGGTAGGGAAACGGCACTGCCGTGTCCTCTCCCTTGCTTAGAGTCAACAGTCAACCATCATTTCTGAGTGCAACCGGAATTGATATTATTTACAATTCTGGCGTTGCTGAATTACGGTATGATACGGGCAAAAATACGAGAGGGAACCCGAAAATGATTTTTGAGATTTT
>NZ_JAUBTB010000189.1:0-4196 GCF_036704965.1 Microcoleus sp. F10-B2
ATTAATACAACCCCATTGAGTCCGATCGATCGCCACTAATAGGGTTGGTCCCGCAGAGCAATAAGTTTTTAACCAGTAAGCGATCAAAGGGAGCCAAATTAGTGCGATCGTTAATTGAGGTAAGTCCAAAAATCTTTGCAATTTGCGACGGCGACTTTCGGTAGTAATTGGGTAGGGAAATACTCGTGCCAGCCTCTCTAGTCTCACTTGTTTCTCTGATTGTATCAAGGAGAGCAAGATTGTGAGTAAAATAAACTGGGCTGATGTCAGTTGTTTTTGTAAGTGGGTCTGATAGAATGTTGGTAACATTATTTTTGGGATAGGCTAGCTTGTAACAATTCGGCTGCCTATCTTTTTTTAGCACAAGTGGGTTAAATCTTTACGCTCTTTGGGTTTGGGGCGGGTTGTCACCCCCCCAGGTTATTACCATACCCTGCATCCATCAAGACTATTCCTGGTTTATAGCCTCTCGCTAAGGTTTTGTCGATTAATTTTCTGGCTATTTCTGGCTTTTTCTTGAATTCTGGGTCGGCTTTTCCTTCTGGTAATGAGTCGGCTTTTCTATATAATTCAATATCTAATGGCAGGCTCTTCTTACCATCATATAGATGACTTGTAACTACTACTACCCCATTATCAGTTTTTCCGATTTGTCCGATGTATTGTCTTCCTACACCTGCGGTAAAATTACCACTTTTTCTATGCCCTGAATCATCTATTATCAGGCTAAATCCTCGACTAATCTTGGCGCAAGTGACACTGATTCATTACGTCTAGGCGACGTTGATTGACCTCATTGAATGACCAAGGCGCTGCTGTTAAAAAATGATGTAATTTGTGGTAAGTTACTCCCACGGCGTTTGCTGCCATCTGCGACAAGTTTTTTCGCTCACTTTCTCCCAATAATCCCCCTAAATAATTCCTAAACTCTCGTTTTTGGGCAAGATGACCAAAAATATCGTCAAATCTTTGACACCATCTATCGAAGCAGGGGGGCATCGCGGCAGGGGTTGTCTCTTTCATTGGTCATTTTTTAACGTTATATGCTTCCTCTGCAAGCATTATAACGTATTTTCACCGTATTTTTTGTTTAAGTCCCGTTAGCACCATTTACGGTAGAAGGAGCTGGTAATCGAAGTGTATTTGAAATCTGGCTAGAAACTTGTTTAGTACCAGTATTAAAACCAGGACAAGTAGTGATAGCAGATCATGCAACATTCCACAAAGGTGGACGGATTCAAGAGATAATTGAATCCGCAGGATGTCGATTGCTATACCTAGCACCTTATTCGCCAGATTTAAACAAAATTGAGCAATGTTAGTCATGGCTAAAAAGCCGCATCCGTAAACAAATCGATAGATTTAGCTGTCTTCGAGATGCTATGCAAGATGTCCTCAGCAAAGTTTCCTAACCGCCTTGGCGGTTGGTATAACAGCCTGTGCAGGTTTGAGGACAAGTGTCAAGCGATTTTCTTTGGCCCAATTTGCACACAAGTAGTCGGGAAAAACATTAAAGCTAAATCCCGATGCAACCGCTTGTCTAATTGCCCTAAAATCGGGAATAATTAGTTTGGGTTGAACGTCGATTCTTCGGCAAAACACCACGCGCCAAAAGCGGCGGGCGATCGGCAATTATTCGCTGCAAGCAATCCCCGGTTGGGTTACAATCCTTTGAGCGAGTGGATTCACATCATCTGGTCTGATGCCTTTAGCAATAGGAATGACAATATTTGGTGGCCCAACGATCCAGAAATTTACCTCAAATAGGCTCAGAAATAGCGAAGCTGTCACGCCTACGCAAACTAGCAATTAAAACCGTTACCAAATAAGGCTTACAGCCATTTTGTCAGATCGCCCCCACTCCAACAAGCTTAAACTCAGTTAACCACGGCAGAGTACAATCAATACTCTACCGCAGCCAATCCGCTGGCTCAAAAAATATATTATTCGTACAGCCTAAATCTAGTTTCCGCCTCGTGACAGATTCGCTATTTCTAGGCCTTTTTATGGGAAAAACAAAAGATTTAAAACAAGTTTATTAACCCTAAAACAGAACCCCTACCAGTGGTTGGTAGGGGTTTAACTTGTATGAACTAGCAAAAGCTTATTGCAGCTTACTAGAAAGTTCTGTCAAATGATTAGGGAGGTAGGATGTAACACAAGTCGCTACAGAATAAATGTCATTCTTATTATAGTCCCAGTCCCAATCTCCCAAACCTCGCCGACACACCAGCCTCTACTGAATTTAGCTCATCTGACTCAAATTCCAATTGTACTGTAACCCCACCATTTATTGGCAACAGTTCCTCGTCTGACATTTCCTCCAGTCCACAGGTCATTTCTACTTCTGGGTTTTGACTTTTTTGCAGGGCTTGGTTAAAGTTGAGGTTCATTGTTTTTCCTGTGTAGGCTTTGCTCTAAAGCATACCTGTTTCTCCTCATTGCTAACAAGTTAAAAAAAAGCAAATTTTGTCAATATGTCTAAATATAGATTGAAAAAGAAAGAATGATAATTAGCGCAGAAGGCAAGAGGGTAAAAAGGCGGCGCTTTCTGAAGCGACTGTTCAGGTGATCGCCGACTGGCTCGAAGCTAGGGACGGCAATTCCTCTCAAGATGCGTTGGTAGATGGCGCGGCTTCTTGAACCAGAAAGGTATTAGGCGCTCAAACCTTTATCTGATAAGGGTTTGACTGGCTACTTTGCGCCTCGTGACAGCTTCGCTATTTCTGGGCCAATTCCGGTGCAACCGGAAACGATATCACACCAAGAATTTTGGGATGAGTGAGTATTTTGGACTGGCGATGGCCACAATGATTTCCTTGTACGTTGTCTAAAACCTACATTCCGCACCCGAGACTGTCACAATCGGTTTTTTCGGAAGTTTGAGCAAAAATTAAGTTCTTTTTTATACAAAGGTATCGCTCTCTCGTGGCAACGATCGGCGTAAGGATTCAGGTATAAACTTAAGGTATTAAAGATGGGGTCTGCACAGCCGGGTTAACCATCGCTTTTATAGCTCGATCAAAAAACTCAATTACAGAACGTCCTTGACGACGGCAAGTTTGTATAACTGTCAATAAATTGGCAGTATCTTGGAATCGTTCCATCGAACGGGAACCTCCACTAACTTTTCTTTTTGTGACGGCTAAACGTAACGTTCGTTCTGCTAAATTATTATCAGGCGGTATCTCCGGGTGGTCTAAAAAATACCACCATTGAGCGGTTTTATTTCGTAAGGATCGTAAAAGTTTACTTGCCTCGCCTCCGGCTCGATCAATCCATAAATGAATAGAAGATGCAACTTTTACTTTAAACTCGGATGTCCAACTCAAGAATTGCTCAATGTTTTGGGTTTGTTGGAATAAAGCGTAGTTTTGAAAACCTTCATCGATCAGGCTGATAAATTTTGCCCCAATCTCTTGGTTATGTAAGCCGGGAAGCTGAATGAGTTTCTTGAAGTGACGACGTAGATGCGCTAGGCATTTCTGTTGAGCTTTCACCGCATAACCATTATAAGCACTATAATCATCAGAACTGAGTACACCTTCATAGCTGGAACCCAGTATAGATATTAATTCCGCGCGAGAACGAGTATCAGCCGCATGAAATAAAGCGAAATCCTGATTGGCAAAAATCCATAACCATTCTTTTACCCCTTTGACGACCCAAGGTGTTTCATCGGAATGGATATTTGGCTGGGTTTGGTTTATCCACTGTTTGAGCAGGTCAATACTTTGAGTCACTGCACCATCTATTCGTTCATTTGTGGCTACCAGAGTTCCCATCCCAATTTCGATTTCTCCGAGTTCCCACAAGAGTTTTTGTTGTTTTTCGTAGGATAAATGCCCGTAATTATTTATCCATCCTAAAAAAGCTTGTAGTCTGATTCCTATATCTTGTCCTGGTACTATCTCTGGTGACCAGTCTGCTGTTTTTTTTTCGCCACACTTACTACAAATACACGTATATCTTTGATCTTCTACGATTTCAATTGGTTTATTCACTAACTGTGCTACTTGCTGAGTTTCTATTTTTAGTGGTCTCGCCCCAAATTCCCTCTGACCACAGCTACTACACTCTTGGGGTCGTAAAATCTCAACCCTATCTACTCTGCTAAACCCGGGAGCATCCCGGTTTTGTAAATATCCCCAAATCAGCGTAAAATAGTTAAAATCAATAGAAGCGTCAAAAAAAGT
>NZ_JAUBTB010000190.1:0-3929 GCF_036704965.1 Microcoleus sp. F10-B2
GCTGCAATGAATGATGAATACATGATGCTTCTTCTCAAATCCTTTTGTCAAGACTGATTGAGATGCTCTTACCCTGCAGCAAAAAGCAAGGTACTAAATGTTTTAAGAACTGCCTGTGCGCCATGCGGAAGCTAGCTGAAACAATTGGTCATGTTGATTTGTTGTGCAAGCTCAAAGAAATTGATGGTACGCAAGTAGAGTTTAGAGAAGACCTTCAAACCTTATCGGTTGACGATTTTTTGAAACTTCGGGAGGACGCTCTAAATGTCCCTCCTAACGATAGGCGATACAACCTAGATTCTCGTCAGCGTTGGTTGTGGGTGTTTTCAATGCAGTTGGTGTATGGTTTTCGAGTTCATGAAGTTTTTGCAATTCTGAATATTGATAGACCATTTCAAACAAAAGATGGTGTAACTATCCCGCCATTAAGCGAGTCGAATAATAAAAAAATGATTGCTGTAGTGGGGGAGAAAACATTGTTAGACACTACGACTAAAACTGGTTATAGATTATGTGTGCCGATGCTAGCACCGACTCATCCTGACTTGATAGAACGTTTAGAAATTAAGTCTGGTCAACTGCCGGAAATCTATTCGTTATCAAATAATCCAAATACGATTTCTAAGGCTTATGCCCAAAGAGCGCGAGACGTTCTAGCAAGGTGGGGTAAAAATTTAAGTCAAACTCACGCTTTACGTCACCTGGCAAACCTGAACGGTCAAATGGCGGGGATGTCTCAGGAAACAAGAGCTAAGAGTTTGGGGCATTCAACACAGATGAATGAAGGGACTTACAAAAAACGAGCCAATACCAAGACGACAATTGATTTGTTAACTCAATCCACAAAGGAAGCTATTCCTTTAATTGGTGCGATCGGGGTGCTTAAACAGTTGGGAAGTGACGGGAAAAGCATCAAGCTGCTAGCCGCTATTTATGGCATTACGCCCGATGAAGTGATGGAGTTACTCGCCGAATAATTTGAAACAAAACTTTACAGTCCCTGTGTTGACAAGGGATTGTAAGTCTGCAATCGTGAGTAACTAAGGAAGATTGATGCGCGACTGACTAACACTTGCAATGCTAATCAAGTCACGACTTCCCCAACCGTTCACTAACAACGTTTGGAGCTTATAAATTATGCCACTTTCGGCCGATTGTCCTAGCGGACGATCGCAACTCTTAATGTTTCCCCGTCGCGAGTTATTGCAGAAAATCGCATCGGCCGCTTTGCTGTTTTTTGTGCCACGTATTCAGCCTGCTACCTTACCTCTCAATGGTTATCCTTTGCCAAAATTCAATATTGGCGATTTGATAGCTGCTGACTGGATTGGTGAGTTTGGCGAGGACTATATTGAGTTTGGCGAAGTTGTGGGTTTGTGCCATCGCCCAAAGGATGGGTGGGTGTATTACATCAACTGGACGCACAGCAATACCTCGGATGATTTTTGCTATCCCTGCTTTGAGGGAGAGCCGACTACGGGCGACAATTTGAGGCTTGTCAGCCATGACTAAACCCACCGTCAGCTACCGTCGCATTGACCAATTAAAAGCGATCGCCTTTGACCGTGGTTTCACCAATGAAGACGCCAGACAGTTTGGAAAACTCAGCAAAACCGCTACATGGGAAGCGCTGCTAGAACTGTACCTCGTTGACGGTGAATCGCCTGACACAGTGCTAGACACACCACTAGACACACCACTAGACACTGTAAACACAACGCCTGAACCGCTTGATACAAGGGACGTAGACAGTGTAGACACCCTCGACTGGACTAACGACGGTTCATTCCCTGTGTGCGGTTTCACCCGCCAGAATTCCACATTTTTAGACTGGGTTGATTTCGGGCAACTCATCGCACTCGTACTCGCATCGGCGGGGGTGTTTGTGCTGGCAATGTCCATGTGGCGACAAATCAACCCACTCAATCTATTACCTTCCCCAGTCCGCATCAACATTCAAATTGGGACAAAATTATGAGCTTACAACTGCGACTATTTGGTGGTAAATCTGACAACAACCAATTAGCCACCAGCAATGACGGCGGACACGCAATCGACAAGTCTAAGGTGCTGGCAAGCACTGACATAAGCGTTATCACACCGTTAAATCCTGGTAATTTTTCTAGCATCCGTAGTGTGCCAGTTGTGCCAGCACCGCGCTACTTCACTAAAGAAGAAGCGGACGCAATGAAGGACTTGGCAAAGGAAAAGACCGACGGTGCAAGGCAGTCTAAACGCGCTTACAAGGCACTAGGAAAAATTGAAGCGGCCGACAAAACCGTACACAAGGAGCACAGGAAATATGAGGGGGCGGTTGCTGAGAACGAACTAGGTAAAAAGCGCGCTGATGTTGGATTAGCCAAGAAATTACACGGCTTGCGTCCCGGTTACGCTCGTCTGGGCTTGGGGATTGATAAAGCTGAGAATGATGCTCGTACTCGCATTGATGAAATTAAAGCCAAACTGACCGGAGGAGCGAACTAAATGAAAGCGATGTATCTGGCTAACTACTTCGTTGCTGGATGCGTCGCTTTCTCCCTTTTGGGGTGGATAGCGAGCCTGCATCCGATGGCAATGAAAGCCGTTTTATTCCTATTAGCAGCGATTGCAATTGCTTGGGGCCTGAGTTGGTTGCTTGATTACTCCCTGAGCAAGCTGCTCAAGATTTCAGTCGCTGACTTGCAAGCACTTTTAATCGGCGGTTTAGCGATGTTGCTGATTGGTTTGGGGGTGTTTCTATGCAGCTAAAACTGTTTGTGTTGAGCGCGTCCTCTGTCGTGCTGTGGTTGGTTCCACTAGCAGCACTAGACAAAAAGCTAGACATTCACAAAGCACTGCAAGGGGTGAGTTTGTGTGCTGCAATTGCCTGTGCAGTGTCCGCTGGCAACATCGCCCGCGAACTGTCTGAACAAGGGGAGATTGAAGCAATCAAAACCAGGGCAATCACTGCTGATGTGGTAGATGAAATTGCAGTCAGCGCCTATGTGAGCCAGACCCAAAGACAGCAAGAAGCAGAACAAATACTCAGTGGGCAAACAGAAAGAGAGGAAACAGTCGAGGCACTTAAGCGCGCTTGGCTCCTTGATTGCGATGAACCGTCATCTGAACTGGCAGAACCGACGGTGCAAGCGGTTCAAGCAGTGAACCAACCAGAAGATAAGGCTTTGACGGTGGAGGAGGAGCGATTCACGTCGCTGAACTTAACCCGCGAACAAGCCCTGGCTCTAGTAAAAAAGTTGAGAACTGAACTGAACCAAACCCAGACGATCGAGAAGTTGTGGGAGTGCAAGAAGGGAGGGACTGAAGCTTGGAAGCGAGCGCACGCTGAGTATAAGCGCTTAATCGGTGAGGAGGGCTAACACACTTTGAGCAAAACATATCTAGCACATATGTAGATTTCACAAACCCGTAGGGTTTGTAACTATCCAGCACATATGCAGATTTTGGAAACCCTACGGCCTTCCAAGTGAATAACACAGACGAGAAATAGCCCGGTAAAAGTAGGTACAGCGCGTAACGGAAGGGTGTCACCCTTCCCTGCTTAGCGAGCGCGAATAGAGTCAACTCAAGGCAGGTTAACTCTGTCCGCGAAGGGTGACACCCTTCGGCGCTTAGCGAGTACAAATAAAAACGAGTGCGATCGGGAAGCAAGCAGATCATGTGTGTGGCTTTCGCGAACCCTATAGGGTTCTACGCTATCTTTACTCCATCTTTTCCGATCGCCGAGAACTTCCCCATCATCCAAAATATAGCGCTCAAACCCTTGCTATAACTGCCTCTCTACGGCACAAACTCATATGAGTTTGTGTAAATAACTCTCTATACGCGGCTACCGCTGGCAGAACGAGATTTATACCATTTTTTTAAAGATGTGATAGACTTATGTAAGAAGTAAAGGAGCCAATGAAAATGTCTGGTCGCCCCAACAT
>NZ_JAUBTB010000191.1:0-3770 GCF_036704965.1 Microcoleus sp. F10-B2
GCCTAAAAGTGTTTGGCTTCCAAGTTTTCACAACTGATAAAGAAATCCGACCCACATCTGCGGAATGTGGGATATAAAACAATAATTGAGTTGGGATATTTAGGAAATTTTAGCCGGTCGAAACTCGGGGCTGTGAGGCGCGGACACAGGAGTGGCTGGCTTATAGCTTGCTTAATTTGTTGACTGCCGTTTTATTTGCCGTCATACTCATACTAGGAGTAGAACAATCACCTAAATATAGTTTGTTGCGAATGATATTTTCTAGGTTTTTTTATACTGTTTAGTTTTTTGTAAACACTTTAGATCGGCTCATATCACAATTATTTCATAAATTGTTTTTCTTAATTATATCTTTATTTTTCCGTCAATGCTCTACAGTGGGGGAGTTCTTAATTATCCACGAGCGAGGAAAGATTAAACTTTTTTTAAGTTTGACAAAATAAAGGAAATCTTTTGTAATATAAAGAAGAAAGTTGAAAATTTCCTCAAGACAAACTAATTGGATAAAAGTGTCGCTAAGGTAGTAAAAATGACGGTTTGTCAGAGAAAAAGAGTGTTAAGCTCGGCTAAGCTCAGCCACAGCAAAACCTCAATATTTAATTAAGTTCGATCGATAACAAAGGCTAAGGTAAATTCCATGGCAAACTCAGTTTTAAATCAGCCAAACGCAGCAGCAGGAGTGCAGTGGCAGCCAAAAGATATTATCCGCGGCCTAGTGTGGAAAATTGCGATCGCAACCTGGCTGTTAATGGCTGTAGGCAGCGCCACGCGAGTCATGAATGCGGGGCTCGCTTGCCCCGACTGGCCGCTGTGCTACGGTCAATTAATACCTGCAGCGCAAATGAATTTGCAGGTATTTCTGGAATGGTTTCACAGGTTGGACGCAGCGGCAATTGGCTTAAGCGCGATCGCACTTTTAGGACTATCTTTGTTTTACCGCAGCCGCCTGCCAAAATGGCTGCCTTGGGCGAGCGCCGGGGCACTATTTTTAATCGTTTTTCAGGGCGTATTGGGCGGCTTGACAGTAACACAACTGCTGAGATTTGACATCGTTACCGCTCACTTGGGAACAGCTTTACTATTTTTTGCCGCCCTGCTAGTCATCGGTTTCATGCTGACTCCCTACGAAGCTACAGGAAATGTCGGCAAATTAGCTTGGGTAAGTTCGATCGCAGCATTGTTAGTTTACCTGCAAAGTTTGCTAGGAGCATTAGTAGGCTCTAGATGGGCTCTGCACCAATGTTTGAGCTCCTCAGAATTGTGCTCGGTAATGAACAGCCACATCGCGGGTATCGTACCAGCTACAGCAGCGACTTTAGCACTAGCCATCATGGCTTGGCGGCAGCCTGCACTGAGTCCAAAGTTGCGAAAATTAGGGAATTGGACGATTGTTTGTCTTATTGCTCAATTAGTTCTGGGATTAGCAACTTTCCGGCTGCACCTTCAGGTAGAACCGCTGACTGTCGCCCACCAAGCAGTCGGTGCTGCTTTGCTGGGAACCCTGATAGCTTTTAGTGTTTTAGCTTGGCGCGATCGAGTTTTATCAGCTTGAGAGCAATATCATGTCCGGTAGCATCGTTGTTATTATAATCCAAAGTCTTGTAGGGGCGGGTTCACCATAATTCTCGATAAAAGCCAACAGTTTCATAAACCCGCCCCGCCCATACAAGCACGAATCAACCGGACACTCTCTAAAAGGCAGATTTATCTATTCCTTGAGTAAGAGATGCCTGATTTATCCCTCGGTGGGGGCGGGTTTATTAATCCTTTTAGCTACAGCAAATATTTCTCGTAAAACCCGCCCCTACGAACCAATGACAAATGACAAGTGACAACTAACAACTAACAGCTTACAACCGATGCAAGAAATCCTTACCAACGACAGACCCCGCCTCCACGAAAACTTTTCGCAAGTCGTGAAAAGTTACTATCAACTAACAAAACCAAGAATTATTTTACTGCTGCTAATCACCACATCAGCAGGAATGTGGATGGCGGCTAAAGGAGAAGTAGACCCGCTATTGCTGGTATCAACTATTACCGGAGGCGCTTTAGCTTCTGCGTCGGCGAATACGATTAATTGTGTCTACGACAGCGACATCGATTATATTATGGAACGCACCCGGTGGCGCCCGATTCCTTCGGGGCGTGTCAAGAAGCGGGATGCTTTGATATTTGCGATCGCCCTAGCTACAATATCCTTTACATTGCTGACAGTTGTTGCCAACTTATTAGCCGCATTGCTAGCGATGTCCGGCATCGTTTTCTACGTCTTAATTTACACCCACTGGCTGAAGCGTCACAGCGTGCAAAACATCGTCATCGGCGGTGCTGCAGGGGCGATTCCCCCGCTAGTTGGGTGGGCTGCGGTGACGGGAGATTTGAGTTGGGGTGCGTGGCTGCTGTTTGGGATTATATTTCTGTGGACACCGCCGCATTTTTGGGCATTAGCAATGATGATTCGCGATGAATACAAGGAAGTAGGCGTCCCGATGTTACCGGTAATTGAGGGCGACGAAGAGACAGCCCGCCAAATTTGGATTTACACGCTATTGATGATTCCTGCAACTTTGCTGCTGGTGTATCCGCTGAATTTAGCCGGCGCGGTGTATGCGGGAACAGCTATTTTCCTGGGTGCTATTTTTGCCCAAAAAGCTTGGTTGCTGTTGCAGACTCCAGAGGATAAGATTGTTGCGCGATCGCTCTTCAAATACTCTATTCTGTACCTGATGCTATTGTGCGCCGGAATAGTCGTTGACAGTTTGCCTGTGACTCATAATTTGACTGCTGCTGTTGTACAAAATGTGCAAACTTTGATTAGTGCAGTTGTGATGTAGTCTGCTTTTAGAGCCCCGGCTTCTTGAAGAAGTCGGGGCTCTGGGTATATTGTAAAATTTAAAGTGGAGGAAAGTTCTGATGGCTGAGAATAATGTGAAAGTAGACATCTCATTTCAATCACTGCTGGAAGCTATTTCGTCACTGGGAATTGCTGAAAGATACAAGATATGGGAATTTTTGGAAGCTGAATTATTCCCGAATGAGGACGATTCTCCAGAAGACATTGCCGAAATTGAAGCGGCCCGTGCTGACTACAAAGCTGGAGATTACACAACTTTCGATCGATATATGGCACAACGGGCAAATAAATCGACATGACTTACACTATCCTTACCCCTAAAGCTGTACAAAAGCAGCTAGATGCCCTGCCCAATGATGTCTACGATCGTATCGCTGTCAAGATTTTGCAACTTGCCGAAAACCCGCGCCCAGATGGGGTGGTCAAGCTCAAAGGTGCTGGCAATGAGTACCGTATTCGGATCGGTGATTATCGCGTTCGTTATGAAATCGGCGATGAAGAACTAATCATTCTTCTATTACAATGCAAACATCGGAAAGATGTTTACAAACCATGATGTTTCTTCACCTATTATCTCACTCATGCTTCTTTATCAAAGTTGCTGTACAAAGTTTCAAGACGCTTGGCTTCTGCTGCTTGATGGCTCAAATCAGTTTCAATTTCTGCGGTGTTGGCATGATAGTAAGTTAATGCAGCGTAGACTTCGGCGAGGGTGAGATGAGAAATGCGATCGCAAATCTCTTCAGCATTCAATCCTCGCTTGTACCAGGTTACAATCCGGCGAACGGTAACGCCTTTACCGAGGATGTGGGGACATCCACCATGCAGTCCGGGAGGGGAGCATCCCGGTTTTGTAAATGGTTAAAAGTATGATATGAGCCAAAATTTTTCGCCCTGCGCTACATGATAGAAC
>NZ_JAUBTB010000192.1:0-3648 GCF_036704965.1 Microcoleus sp. F10-B2
ATTGCTTCAACCGCGCTGATGCGCAAAACAACCGCCACGCTCTAATCTCAGCTGGAGGAAAGCTTGCGGTCACGTCATCGGTCCAAAAACCAGTACTTGTAATGACGGCAGCTATTTCCAATAACCGACCGCGATTGGTGAAAACGCGCGCATCGAAGCGAACGGCGCACTGATTGCCGCAGTTATAGATTGACCGCAATATATCATCGCTCTTTGAAGCACGGTCTCGCTTCATGGCGGTGATAGCGAACTGCGCATTGTTCGCGCCAAACAGCTAGACAAACCTAGTTAAACCGATCACTTCCACGATACCATGCTTAAACAGAGGCGCGCTGGCGCATGAGTATGCAATGCGTTCGATGTGCAGCGATGTTGAACGCCTTGTAGTCACCTCACTGGCAAGACTTGCCCAACGGCTGAGAGCGAGATCATGGACCCTCACCACCCTGCTCAATCTAAGTTAGTTCAAAGCAAACGCTATGCGATATAGAAAAGGGTGAGCGTAACAACATTCGCCACAAAATATATCAATGAAATTTCGCACTCGATTATATTAAGCCCACCCAAAACAACGCCTTCTTAGTTCAATCTGGCAAAGCGCTCGCAATGAGCTTGCTTCGAAATACCTATTCCTTTTCAAATCGGCACCAAATCAAATGCGGCACTCACAATCACACCAAGGATTAAGCTCATCCGACATTAATTCTGTAAAAGTACAACCAACGGCGTGGCGATTGCTGGCAGCACCTGCAACAGATCCGCTATCAGTCGCCGGCGCGGAGAATCGCCGACAACAATGATATCATTAGCGTATACTTCAGGATCCGCATAAACACCGGAACGAATGGACCTCATATTGTAAACACCCGCGAGACTTTGACCATCAACCGTACGAAATATAATTACATCATCTAGCTTTGCAAACTCCGAAGCGCCGCCCGCCCGAGCTAGAGCGCGCATTAGTGTCATTCGGCCGACCACCGGATATACACCTGGCTTGTCAACCTGCCCGTCCAATGTCACTACTTGACTAACAGTTTCCTCCAAGTTAACTGTTACTTGAGGGTCTCTAATATAGCTAACACGGAGTTTATCTTCTATTGCCGTCGCTAGCTCGCCTGGCGTAAGGCCTGCAGCGTCTATTGCGCCCACAAGTGGATACGAGATCCTGCCGCTTGCGTCGGTCTCAATCTGTTTCTCATTCAGTTCTTCGATGCCAAATACGCTAATTCGCAACTTGTCAAAAGGGCCGATGCGGTAAGCCCGCACGGGCACCTTCACATCTTGATCTGAGGGCGCAGGCAGTTCGCCCGGATTAACGACTCCTACCGCACCGCCCTGCACAAGGCTAGATCGATTCGCACAAGATGCGAGCGGCATCACAAGGATAATCAGGCTCAAGCCCGTAAAAATATGCGCTAGCCGAAATGTCGTCAGCATACTCGATTCCTTATCAATAATATTACTCACAAAGGGAACAGTGACCTCCCTAGCCGCCAACTTGTCACAACATCAATCGCATGACACTGCCCTAACAACTTCTTTTTGTGGCCGAGTGCGGAGAGCTAGCCCCGACAAAACCGCCAAATAAGCCATAATTAGTGGTGTGCGAGCAGGATAGTCCGCGACACTTCCGAGCATGACTATACAAATTGCGAGCAGCGATGATCCATGCTGCCAGACTGACACTGGGCAGTGTCGACCCTGCATGCCGCGCCACAGGAGAGGTACTGCGACCCTCAAAGAATTCAATAGCCATCCCAAAAACACGGCTAAAACCAGCAGGGCAACAACACCTCCCTCGATCACAAACTGAAGTGGATCGTTATGAGCCTGATTCAAATAGTTTGGCGACAAGAACAAGTCAGGCTCCACAATCTTGTAGACCAACTCAAAAGTCCCGAAACCCGATCCGAATGGTAAATAATAAATTGCCATTTCTTTAAGATACGGCAACGTTTTTAATCTTAGCTCCGCATCCTGATCATTATTTGCAAAGCGCAATATTGCCTCAGATTCTGACAAATTCATGATACCAATAATTACCAACAATAAGGCAGCAACAGTGAGGCCGACCGAATGGCGTGACAAGAAATTAACAAATTGCCATTTTCCAGAGGATTTATTCACGGCCTTATTTTTTAAAAATCCAGCACTTACTAATGCAATTATCGTAACTGGTAAAACAACCAAAACAGACCCCGCCCTCGAACCTGTCATCAGAATGGTTAAAACCAAAAGAATAGTTGCAAAGATAACAACCACCGCCTTCACAATTTTTTCCAGCCGCATTCGTTCGTTAAAAATGACAAACCAGGCGAAAAGAGGCAACACGCTGGCGAGCAATATGGCATTATGGTTTCGATTAGCGAACCAACCGACAGGTAACCCATGATTGGTTATTTTGTAAAAATAGAGCGGGCCATTGGCCGGGCCAAGTAATTGGCCAATCGACAAAATCAATCCCACAGAAACGAGTCCAATTATGATCACGGCAATTCTGTCAAGATATTTTTTCTTTATTTCCATCATCATAAGCAACACTGAGAATGGAACAAACAGCGAAAAAAACGTATTCAATGTTCGGGACGGTGACATAGTCATAGGGCGCCAAGTACCAGCGATACCAGCAGCATTTTCTATTTTTGCTATCACACCCCGACCGGGGAGCTCCTGCCAAATCGAAGGAGGCAAAGGAATTAATTGGATTGCTACGTAACCGAATAGCAATACGATTAAAGCCATGGGAATATTGTATTTTTCTTGCCTATCGATTTGGCCAGCATAAATTGCGTATGCAGCAGCCAATATTGATATGGGGCGAATGACAATCAATGATGCCACATCATATCTTGCGCTGCCGCCAAACAAAAACGCAGATACGATTAACATGGTTAGTAATGCGAATTTACTTGAATCTGCTAACCAAATAGGGCTGGATTTTTTACCCATTTCTTATCCAAACACAGAATTTAACTGAAGGAGGTGTCAAACCGCTGCCACGGGCGGTGTGACTGCGGCCTACACCGTCCTCCATCAATTTTCTACCAAAAATCAGGTCCAAGCCTCTTGGTTCTCTATGTGTAGCGTGAAGTAGGCAACCGAGTTTCGCCGAAGGGCGGTTGACGGCTATCCTGATGGCAGAGAGTGGAAGGCACCTGCAGATCAAACCATTTGTGTGCCAAAGCAGCTGGATGCTAAGAATGCAAAGCTCAATCGGCTTCATGCCAATACATGCTAGATCTCAATGAGATAGCGGATTTTCAGTGAGTGGCGTCCTGACGCCTGCTAGATAGCAGGACTAGGTTTGCCATCTGCAATAACGTGATAGCGTGGATGGCCCTGCGCCAGCGTGGCTGCGCGCATACTGCGCCCGTTATAGGTCCATGTGTGGACGCCCCCCGCGGCGCAAGAGCTTTTGTTTGGCAATGCATACCGGTCGGGCGCATCCATCTGTTCGGCCGTTTCGCGCAGCACCTTATGGCTGCTGGCCCTGATGAAGTCCGCTGGCTGGCTCTCTAACCACGTCATCGCGCTCGAAGCACTGTGACGCCCTAGGTTTCACCACCTCTGACGTGACCGCAAGCTTTCCTCCAGCTGAGATTAGAGCGTGGCGGTTGTTTTGCGCATCAGCGCGGTTGAAGCAAT
>NZ_JAUBTB010000193.1:0-3589 GCF_036704965.1 Microcoleus sp. F10-B2
AAGGCAAAACCCACTCGTAGGGTTAATATTCCCAAACCCGGAACAACCGAAACTAGACCATTAGGAATACCCACAATCAACGATCGTGCATTGCAAGCGCTATGTAAGATGGCGCTAGAACCAGAGTGGGAGGCAAAGTTTGAACCTAACTCTTATGGTTTTAGACCAGGACGTTCCTGTCACGATGCGATTGGAGCAATATTTAACAGCATTAAACAAAAAGCCAAATATGTGCTTGATGCTGATATTGCTAAATGCGTGCGCCGTGGCAGTCAACACGGTATCCCCAATCTAATTGGGAGAGACTAAGAAGAATGTCTCTAAGTCAACCAACTTACCTAGAGTCGAAAGACAAAAAGGGAAAACAGCACGTTGGTAAAGCGGGGGATGGAGAGAAGACGTTTAAACCATTGCCTTGCAAGGCTTGTGTGACAAGGTGAAAGTTAGACTACTTGAAGCCCAATTCTGACGGCATAGGCGATTGCCTATTCCTACAACGTCTAACAGGAATAATCGTTTGTGTGTAGTTTTAAACATTTGAGCAACACAACTTCTTCAAACGATGTCGGCCATCAATGAGACGGCTCAAAGGAATGAGTGGGACACCTAAATCACACTACCACGTACCGAGTTGATGAAGCACGGGATGGCCTACGGGACGCGAGTCCTATGGCTACAGAGTTCTCATAGTAGTCCGAGGACGGGAAAGCCGTCCACATGGCAAAGGAGAACAGGTATTCCTCACACTAAGACCAAGAGGTACGCGAGATGCGGGACGCCGAAACGGTTCTTAATGTAATCCGAGATAGAGGCCAACGAGGGTTGCCTCTGGGAACAGATGTCTACAGACAACTATTCAACCCGAATTTGTACCTCCGAGCGTACAGTCGCATCTACAAAAATGATGGGGCAATGACGCGAGGAATTACTGAGGAAACTGCTGATGGAATGTCTGTCAAAAAGATTGAGAGCCTCATAGAAGATATTCGCTATGAACGCTTTCGATGGACACCAGTACGACGAGTTAACATTCCCAAAAAGAATGGAAAAACTCGACCGCTTGGTGTCCCTACTTGGAAAGACAAACTGGTTCAAGAAGTGGTACGCTCGATTCTTGAGGCATACTACGAACCTCAATTTTCTGACAGCAGTCACGGTTTCAGACCAGAGCGCGGATGCCACACGGCTTTAACTACTATAGACCGTACCTGGCAAGGAACCAAGTGGTTTATCGAAGGAGACATCCGCGGTTGTTTTGACAACATAGACCATAAAATCTTGATGTCAATCCTGCGCGATAAAATTAAAGATAACCGCTTTCTCAGGTTGATGGAAAATCTGCTCAAAGCAGGTTATTGCGAGCAATGGAAGTATCATTCCACTCTCAGTGGTACGCCTCAAGGCGCAATCGTCTCACCCATTCTCGCCAATATCTATCTCGACAAGTTGGATAAGTTTGTCTGGGAGAATCTAATTCCAGAATATACGCGCGGTAAAAGAAGAGCCGAAAATAAGGAGTATGCCAAACTCCAGAAACTCGCTTGGTACTACAGGAAAACCGGACAAACTTTAAAAGCGCATGAACTGGAAATAAAATACCAGAAAATGCCCTCCAAAGATGTTCGTGACCCTGGGTACAGAAGGCTGTCTTATGTACGCTATGCCGATGACTTTTTACTTGGCTTTATAGGGTCAGTTGCAGAGGCAAAAGAAATCAAGGAAAAACTGAGAACATTTTTAGCTGATAACTTGAAGCTCGATATGTCTTTTGAAAAGACCTTGATTACAAATGCCCACAAAGGAGCGGCAAAGTTCTTGGGGTACTCCGTCGTTGTTCAACAGTCGAACAGTAAGCACACTCAAGGTAGGCGTTCGCTGAACGGCGTTATTGGACTCCGAATTCCTACTCGTTTTGTGGAAGAAAAGTGCGCCCAATACAAGAGGAATGGCAAACCCATTCATCGCCCGGAACTGATTAATGATGACGATTTTACAATCGTCAGCATCTATCAGTCAGAATACAGAGGGTACGTGCAATTCTACAGTCTGGCTCAAAACATTGCATGGCTTTCAAAACTGCAATGGGTCATGTGGAGTTCACTAATGAAAACACTCGCTTGTAAACACAAAACTAGCGTGGCGAAAATCTGCTCCAAGTACCATAAGACGGTCAAGCTCCCACAAGGTCGGCGCAAATGCGTGGAAATTACCATCAATAGGGAAGGTAAGAAACCACTGGTGGCTCGTTTTGGTGGTCTATCGCTAAAACGTAACCCAAAAGCAACCATTCCAGACCTGCCCTTGACCCGAAAGCCGCCAGAAAGAAACGAGCTGATAAAACGGCTCCTTGCCGACGAGTGTGAGGTCTGTGGGGCGAAAGGTGACATTGAAGTTCACCACGTTCGCGCTCTCAAAGACCTCAAGGTAAAGGGAAGGAAGTCTAAACCGCTCTGGATGCAGATTATGTCTGCACGCAGACGAAAGACTTTGATGGTTTGTCGCCAATGCCATGACGCCATTCATGCTGGCAAACCTATTTTTAGGCACATCACGGAATAGGAATACTGGAGAGCCGTGTGCCTGGAAATCTCGCAAGCACGGTTCGGAGGGGGCTAGTCGGAAAAGGAACCTTCTGGAAACCTCGCTGGCTAGCTACCCACTTTCGACCGTATAGACCATAAAGCATTACTCACAAAAATAGCCACATTCCCTGCTATGAAACAGCAAGTAAGAACTTGGCTCAAGGCAGGATACTGTGACCAAGGAAATCTCTTTCCTACTAATGAAGGTACACCACAAGGTGGGGTAATTTCTCCATTACTTGCGAATATTGCCCTACATGGTATGGAAGCAAGAGTTAAGCAATACGCGGAAACACTAAAAGGGAAAAAACGGGATAACCGCGTTGCTCTTAGTCTAATCCGGTATGCCGATGATTTTGTGATAATCCATGAGGATTTGAACGTAGTCTTAAAGTGTAAAGAGATAATTGCTGATTGGTTAAATGATATGGGATTGGAATTGAAACCAAGTAAAACAAGATTAACCCACACCCTTAACGAAATAGATGGAAATGTTGGGTTTGAGTTCTTAGGGTTCCACATACAACAGCACAAAACAGGAAACTACAGATGTGCCGTTAATCCACACGGAACCCCACTAGGTTTTACTACACTAATTACACCTTCAAAAGCCAAAGTCAAAAGTCATTTATCAAAAATTGCTGAAGTAATAGACACCCATAAGACTGCCCCCCAAGCTACTTTAATTAGTAGGCTAAATCCAATAATTAGGGGATGGTCAAACTATTACTCAACAGTTGTTAGCAATAGAACATTTAGCAATGTTGATAAACTAACATACGATAAATTAAGAGCTTGGGCAAGAAGAAGGGGAAACGGGACCATCAATAAGGACAAATATTGGAGAACAGTAGGCGACCGTAATTGGTGTTTCAGCACCGAGAATGGATTGGAATTAAAACAACATTCAGATACGCCAATCGTAAGGCATATCCAAATAAAGGCTGTTGCCAGTCCATTTGATGGAAACTGGACTTATTGGAGCAAGCGAAGAGGTGAATACCCAG
>NZ_JAUBTB010000194.1:0-3520 GCF_036704965.1 Microcoleus sp. F10-B2
TGTAAAGGGGTTTGGCGACAGTTTAACTGATGAGTGTGATTAGGAAAGCTGATGACAGGAGAGAGATGGGCGATCGCCAGGAATTTTGTTAAGAAAGTTGAGGGTTTTGCTTTCTGTGGGTCAGCTCATGATACCTTTCTAAAACCTGAAAGCGGGAAAGTCCGGTGCAACTCCGGCGCTGTGCCGCAACTGTAAAAGTCAGAATGCCGATTTCGGGGGCGCTTTGTGGGCGTTTACTTTTGGATTCCCTGCGCAGCACGGGGAGGAGATTATTTGTTAGCTTTGACTGATTTGCCGACTTGTCCGGGTTTATTTTACGGTTCGATCGCCCGAGACGGAGTTTTATCGAGAATGCGGATTCCGGGGGGAATTTTAAACGCGCAGCAGTGTTGGACGATCGCCGATTTGGCAGATCAATACAGTAGCGGCTGTTTGCAAGTGACGAATCGGGCAAATTTGCAAATCCGAGAATTGCACTCGTCCATTCCCCCGGAAGTCTGGAACCGCTTGCAGGAATTGGGGATAGCGTCTCGCCGCGTTGAAGTTGACCCGATTCGCAATATTATGGCAAGTCCGACAGCAGGGATCGATCGCCAGCAGTTACTCGATACTCGCCCGCTAGTGAAAGCTTGGGATGATTACCTGCAAACACATCCCGAATTGTCGGAACTTTCGCCTAAGTTCAGTATTGGCCTCGACGGCGGGGAATCGGTTTCGATCCGCGATTTACGCAACGATATTTTATTAGCTGCTGAAGCGCTTTCAATCCAATCAGAAATCGTTTTTCGGCTGCATTTAAACGGCGATACAGGAATTTTAATCCAAGAATCGCAATGTATTTCAGTATTAGCCGCCCTCGCTAGCGCCTATCTTGAATACACAAAAAATCATCCTCGAATTGATGGGAAAAAGCCGCGTTTGCGTCACCTCTTGGCAGATAGGGGTGTTGAAAGTTATCTAGAACGGGTACAGCAGAATTTACCATTTTTATTGCAATTCACATCTTGCACCTTTCCCAAAAACAGGCAAGATGCCTGTTGCACCAAGAGTGAATTTCCTTGTGGGGTGGGCATCTTGCCCGCCCGATCGATCGACTCATCTGCAAGGGCGATCGAACAATCCCGACATCTCGGCATTTACCCTCAGCAACAGTCCGGTTTCTCCTACATGGGAATTGCACTGCCCCTAGGTAAGCTAGAATCAAATCAACTGCGGAATTTGGCAAATTTAGCCCAAAATCTAGCCAGCGGTACCCTGAGACTTACGCCGTGGCAAAATCTGTTGATTTCTGATATCCCCAACTCCCAGCTTTTTGAGGTAAAACAGCAAATCGCCGATTTGGGATTGCACTCATCGGCGACTCGCCTAGATTCGTGCTTGGTGGCTTGTGCAGGCAGCAGCGGCTGTGCGTCGGCGGCGACAGATACTCAAAGTCACGCCCTAGCAATGGCGAGGCATTTAGCGCAAAAATTGACGATCGACGGGCCGATTAACATTCATTTCAGCGGTTGCCAAAAGTCCTGCGCCCAGCACCGCCCAATTGATATCACGCTGGTGGGAATTCAGATTGAGCGAGAACACGAGACGATCGCAGGTTACAACATTTATGCGGGTAGAAAAAATTTACCCTTCGGACGACCAATTTTTCAGGCGGTGAGTGCGGTCGAGATGCCCGGTGCGATCGAGCGAATGTTGCAGGTATATCAGCGGTTTCGAGAGCCTTTGGAGTCATTTGGTGAGTTTGTCGATCGGCAGGCGATCGACCAATTACAGGAGTTCTTGAACACCGAAAAATGGAATTTAAGGTGAAAAAATATCCCATTAAAACTGACAATTTTTAAGCATTTCCCTTGATATTTCTTCCTTCGCGTTCTTTGCGCCTTCGCGGTTCATTCAAAAAATCTATTTCACAAATCCCACAAAATTTCCACAGCAGTTTTAAAGAATGATTGACTACATTCGAGACGGAACAGAAATCTACATCAAATCTTTTGCCACAATTCGATCCGAAACAGATTTGTCAACCTTGCCGCCCGATTTAGAATCGGTAGCCGTGCGACTAATTCACAGTTGCGGCATGACCGATATTGTTGCAGATTTAGCAGCTTCGCCCGGGGCCGCAACCTGCGGACGCCAAGCCCTCTCAGCAGGTGCGCCCATCCTGTGCGATGCCCGGATGGTGGCCGAAGGCATCACTCGCAAACGCCTTCCCGCTGACAATCAGGTGATTTGCACCCTCTGGCATTCCGAAATCCCGGAGTTGGCGCGGCAAATGGGAAATACTCGATCCGCCGCAGCCGTGGATTTGTGGCTAGACAACTTGCAGGGTGCCGTTGTGGCAATTGGCAATGCCCCGACTGCTTTGTTCCGACTGCTGGAAATGCTGGATGCCGGAGCACCCAAACCGGCTTTAATTTTGGGTTTCCCGGTAGGATTTGTGGGGGCTGCTGAATCCAAAGCCGAACTGGCCGCCAACAGTCGGGGAGTGCCATTTATTACGTTGCACGGGCGGCGCGGTGGCAGTGCAATGGCAACGGCGGCCGTGAATGCGTTAGCGAAAAAGGATGAATTATGACTGAGGCGAATGGTAAATTGTACGGTTTGGGTATTGGCCCTGGCGATCCAGAATTGATTACTTTGAAAGCTTATCGGATTTTGCAATCGGTGCCGGTGATTGCCTATCCGGCGATGGAAAATGGTAAGGTGCTGGCGCGGGCGATCGTCGCAGATTATCTGCGCCCGGAGCAAATTGAGATTCCGATGCCGTTGCCTTTTAGTCCGACGCGATCGTCTCAACCTTATTATGATGTTGCTGCCGAGAAAATTGCCGCACATTTGAGCCAGGGACAGGATGTGGCGGTGCTATGTGAGGGCGAACCTTTTCTCTACGGCTCGTTTATGTATCTATTCAACCGTTTGTCGGCGAGATTTACCACTGAAGTTGTGCCGGGAATTTCTTCGACAATGGCGAGTGCGGCTGCGTTGGGAGTGCCGCTGACTTATCGTAACGATGTGTTAAGTATTATGCCTGCGACGCTGGATGCTGAGGTTTTGCGCGATCGGCTGGCGGTTGTTGATGCTGCGGTGATTATTAAGCTGGGCCGGCATTTTGCGAAAGTCCGGGACGTGCTGATTGAGTTGGGACAGTTCGATCGAGCACTGTATATAGAACGCGCAACTATGCCGAATCAGCGAATTCGGGCGATCGCAGATGTCGATCCCGCTGAAGTTCCCTATTGGGCTCTCATTATGATACCCAGCCAGCAAAAGTCTGTATCCTAATATTTCCATGCCTGAAGGCGACGCGCTTCCAGGCTTTCCCTACTTTTTTGTGCATTCTTGCCCATTTATCCAGTATTCCTGATATTTATAACTCAACCTTATGACTCTCATCAGTATATTTGTTGTTAAAATACTTTACAAACTTTAGAATATGCTTTACATTTATTTACATGGCGGAACACAAAGCCGTCACGAACATTGAAAACCAAATAAAGCAATCATAAGACCATGACCACAA
>NZ_JAUBTB010000195.1:0-3361 GCF_036704965.1 Microcoleus sp. F10-B2
CCTCATTTTTTTCACAGTTTTACTAGCTTTTTCATTTTAGCCCTTTTTTCAGAGATTTGCAAAAGTGAGATGCACCCGTCTGTCCATCGCTCGTTGTCTGTCCATCGTCAAAATATCTCAAATGGCTTCAAAAAAACCGCTGTTGACAGGATGTTTCTTTATATCTTGCCCTTTTTGTCAAGTACAATTTATACCAAATTAGATGAGCTTACCCTGCGAATAAAGACGAAGCGATCGCATTAGGTATTGACCAAATTCGTCGTTATCACAGCGAAGCCCCAGAGTTATTCGTTCCCCAGATGATTTTTACCGCAACTGAAGCGATCGGCTTTTCCTATGGGGTAACGTGGAACATTGTTCGCCGTAATATTTTTAACTGGAAAGACGAACAAATCGGTCAACTAGAGGCAAAAATTAAAAGCTTCTGCCAACCTCTGTATATCCTCAAACTGCTGCAAAACTATATCCTTTTTGCCGAAAAAGAAGAAACTCTCCAAAAATTCATCCTCCATCAACACCAAACCACCGCCGTTGAAAAAGTTATTGAACGCTGTCTTGATCCTCAACGCAATAAGGGGCTTGTTTGGCACACTCAAGGCAGTGGTAAAACCTTCACTATGATCAAAACGGCAGAAATGCTCTTTAAAGCCCCAGAGAGCGATAAGCCGACGATTTTGCTAATGATCGATCGCAACGAACTCGAAGATCAAATGCTGAGAAACCTGGTTAATTTGGGGCTGAATAACGTTCAACACGCCAATCGCATCACGGCCCTCGTTAACCTCCTCGAAAACGACTATCGCGGCATCATCGTTTCCATGATCCACAAGTTCCGCGATCTGCCCGCCAATATTAACCTCAGAAAAAATATTTATATTCTGATTGACGAGGCGCACCGCACCACTGGCGGCGACTTAGGAACATTCCTAATGGCAGGACTCCCTAACGCCACCTTTGTCGGCTTCACAGGAACCCCCATTGATAAAACTAGCTACGGCAAAGGAACATTCAAAACATTTGGCACTGACGATGAGCAAGGGTATCTTCATAAATACTCTATTGCCGAAAGCATCGAAGACGGAACAACCTTGCCCTTGTACTACAACTTAGCCCCTAATGAAATGCTCGTGCCGACGCAAATCATGGACGAGGAATTTCTCAACTTAGCAGAAACCGAAGGCATTAGCGATATTACCGAACTGAATCGGATTTTAGATCGTGCGGTTAACTTGAAAAACTTCCTCAAAGGCGATAACAGAGTCGATCAAGTCGCCAAATATGTGGCAGAGCATTACACGCAAAACGTTGAACCCCTTGGTTATAAAGCCTTTTTAGTTGCTGTCGATCGTCCCGCCTGCGCTAAATATAAAAAAGCTTTAGACAAATACTTACCTCCCGAATATTCTGCAGTTGTCTATACCGGAAACAACAACGACACTGAAGAACTTAAAAACTACCACATTGACGAAAAAACCGAAAAACAAATCCGTAAGAACTTCGCCAGATTCGGAGAATATCCCAAAATTATAATTGTCACCGAGAAGCTGCTTACAGGCTATGATGCGCCATTACTCTACGCCATATATCTTGACAAACCCATGCGCGATCATACCTTGTTACAGGCGATCGCTCGTGTTAACCGCCCTTACGAAAGCGAAGCCCAAGAGATGGTTAAACCTCACGGCTTTGTCCTCGATTTTGTGGGCATATTGGACAAACTAGAAAAAGCCCTTGGTTTCGATAGTGAAGAAGTCAATGCCATCATCAAAAAATTGAACCTGCTCAAAACCTTATTTACCAACAAAATGGAGCAGCTAGCCCCAAATTATTTGAGCTTAATTCAACACAATTTTAACGATAAAGATGTAGATAACCTGATTGAGCATTTTCGAGAGCAAGAACGTAGAAAAGCGTTTTCCAAGATATATAAAGAGTTAGAAATGCTCTATGAAATCATCTCTCCCGATGCTTTTTTACGTCCTTATATGAGCGATTACGCAACCATTTCCTCTATTTATGAGGTAATACGCAAAGCTTATAGCCAAAGGGTTTACCTTGATAAAGCCTTTCAGCGCAAGACCGATGAACTTGTACAAAAATATATTGATACAACTGCGATCGCAACTGTAACAGATTTTGTCGAAATCAACGCTCAAACTTTGGAAGTCATCCAAGCTAAGCAGGGGGGAGAAACCATCAAAGTCATCAACCTCATCAAAAGTATCGAAAAAAGTGCCGAAGAAAACAGCGATGACCCCTTTCTAATCGCAATGGCAGAACGTGCTAAAACCGTTCAAGATAATTTTGAGAACCGCCAAATCAATACCCAAGAAGCCTTAGAGACACTGCTGGCAGAAATTAACCAAAATGAGCAACGCAAAAAAGAACAAGCAGAACGAGGTTTTGACAGTTTAAGCTTCTTCGTCTATCAAACCTTAGAAGAAGCTGGTATTAACAATCCCGAAAGCGTTAGTAGTCAGATCAAACAAGCTTTTATTGAACATCCCCATTGGCAAACCAGTGAGGCAGAATTAAGGGAATTGCGGAAAGAAGCTACCTTTGCAGTTTTTGCCGATAGCGATGATTTAGATCAGGTAACGGCTATTGTAGATAAGCTCTTTACGCTGCTGAGTCAAACCTATACAAAATAGTCCAGGACAAATCTAATGACAACTGCTATCTGCGACAAACCCAAATGGAAAGACACACAAGAATTTAGAACTGCTGTGTATGAATGGTGTGATCGTATTCAGGTCAAAGTCAAACAAATTCAACTCCGCCCTATGAAACAAAAATGGGCATCTATTTCTACTACAGGACGCTTAAGCCTTAACACTGAATTGCTAGAGTTACCAAAAGAACTAGGCGAGTTTGTGATAGTTCACGAACTGGTACATTTGCTCGTTCCCAATCACGGTAAGTTATTTAAGTGCTGTATATCTGCGTATCTTCCCAACTGGGAGGAATTAGAGAAACAATTGCCGAAAAAATCTATTAAATATGAGAATTAAAGCTTTAGATGATTTGGATACATTTGAAGGTGATATAGGATATATATTCAGCTAATTTAGATTAGGAAATATTTTATATTCATTAGCGAGGTATCGCTTTCTTCAAATCGAACTCTATCAGTTGGAGCGATGGCTCTTGAATTATCATTCAGACAGCTTTCTGAAACTCAAACATCTCTCCAAAAGGTAAAAAGCACCGACTACACCACCCATCCATCCACAACGCCGGAATCTTAAACCTGGCTTTGCAGTTAGGACACTCCGACAGCAAGCGTAATACCATTTTTTTAAAGATGTGATAGACTTATGTAAGAAGTAAAGGAGCCAATGAAAATGTCTGGTCGCCCCAA
>NZ_JAUBTB010000196.1:0-3187 GCF_036704965.1 Microcoleus sp. F10-B2
GTCCCGCCCGTCCAGAAAGGAAGGGCGGGACGCCCATCCCACAACAACAATACATTGTAAGTTATTTAATTCTCATTCCTTATTAAAATTTGTTCTTTATATAAAAACCGTTTGAATTTTTTTAATTAAAATAAAAACTATTAATTTCTTTCAGAAAATGTTGGAAAATTTATCGATTCCCAAGACTCTTGCCTCACACGACCGGCCATCGCAGCTAACTGCAAGCTCATAAAAGCATTCAAATCTTCCAAATCACACTTGGCGGAGGCAAAAATCTGCTGCATTTGATTTTCGGCTTCCAAACTCAGATATCCAGCGACAAGAGCTTGTTGTACAACTTCACGAATCCGCATAATCGAAATGTTCCTTACTAAATTTGAATGTGGTAAAAGCCAACTAATTACTAAGAGGAAGTTTTGGAGGCAGTCTCGCAAAAGACTTCCAATTCTTTGAGTTCGCGAGACTCTTGTTTCACCAAACCGGACATAACTGCTAGTTGCAAAGCCATAAAAGCATTTAAGTCTTCCAAGTCATACTTGGTGGTAGTTAACATCTGCCGCAGTTGATTTTCGGCTTCAATAGTTAGAGAACCGAGGATCAGAGCTTGTTGGGAGAGGTCGCGAATCAGTACCATAACACTTTTAAATTTTATTGGTTGAAATTTCAGTATCAACCGTTTTAACAGAATCCGCAGTGACGGCTATTGCTTGATGGATGTGACATTTTTAGGGGTCAGCCGTGACAGCCGGAGTCGCAGAGTGTGACTAGGTATTGGCACGGCGGTGACGGCGATCACGCGGGGGATGGGAGAGGACGATCCGGGGAGGGGGAGTGGGGGAGTGGCGGAATGCGATCGCGACAGAGTGGGAAAATCTTTCTTAAACATCTGACTGGTGATTAATGATTAATCGCTGATGACTACTGCTTTCTACCTTCAGAAGACGCTCAACGTCTATAATCAGCAAGTTAAATATTTACGGCAAGACATATGGAAGCAGCACATAACGATTTGCTACAACAAATAGCCCGACTATCGGAAACTTATGCTAATTTGGCCGATCGCCTTGGACAAGCAGCCAAACAACTCCAAGACTCGGGTCTTCCTCCCTCTGACAGCTTGCTGCAAGAAGTAGCCACCTACAGCCGCAACTTTGCCGCAGTCCAAAAACAAGCTATCGAACTCAACAAATCCGCGATCGCGCCGGGGGAAATTGCTTCCCTCAAAGACATTCAAAACTTAGTCCAAACTGCCGCAGCTTCCGAAGGTAAAGCAGAAATTCGCGACGCGGCTTTGAAAGTGATCGATCGAATATTGGCGATCGCCCACCGCGAACAAAGCGACTTCGCGCCCTTACAATCAGTTCATGCCAGAGCCCGCGAACTGCAGCGCGCAATTTCCGAATCAACCCCAACTCAACTGCATTCCGACGCAGAATCTTTAGTCAGCGGCAAACACCCAGTTGCAGCAGTGCTCGCCCTGGTGGAACAGCAAGACAAATTAGACGACGAACAGTGGGTTTTTCTTGAAGAAACAGTCAGCGCCGCTTTTGGCAAACAAATAGCCGTCGCCATTTCCAGAGGCAAATTAACCATTGCTGAGATGGTAAAAGCAGCACCTGCAAAAGTCGAACCCGCATTTAAACCAGCGCCAGAACCAAAAATCAGCGCCGAACCTTTGCCAGAAGTGATTATCATCCCGTCGGGAAATGTGGCACCCAAACAAGTTGCAGTGGCGCCACAGATCCAGATTTTGGAATCCCCCGCACCTTCAGTCCCGATGCACGAGGTAATTATTGTTCCCAGCGTGGAAGTACCTCAGTCCCTCCAGACAACCGGTTCGGGGAACATTGTCTTTGGGGCACCTCGGGAGATTCAACAAGTGCCAGTAGAGGGCGCTTTGGGAATCAAAGTTTTGGTGCACATTCAAGGAATTGGCGATCGAACTTTCGGTGCTCAAGAATACGCAGGTAGTAAGGGTCGGGGGCTCCGCGTCGAAGGATTTCAAATTAATATCGATCCGCCAATTCCCGGCTTAAATGTCGAGTACATGGCTCACGTCGAAGGTGTTGGCGATACTCCTTGGATCGGCCAAGGAGAATTGGCAGGTTTTCGGGGTCAAGCGAAACGAATTGAGGGATTTGCGGTGCGGTTGAACGGGCCGCAAGCTGATAAGTACGACGTATTTTATAGCGCTCACATTCAGAATATCGGCGACACCGACGTGTCCTCCAACGGTGAATATTGCGGCACTCGCGGCAAAGCTTTGAGAATCGAGGGCATCAAAGTTTGGATCGCGCCGTCTGCGAGTTCCCAAACAGCGACACCTGTGGGTTTAAAAGTGTTGGCGCACATTCAAGGAATTGGCGATCGAACTTTTAGCGATCGAGAATATGCAGGCACACGCGCTCAAGGCCGCCGCGTCGAAGGATTTCAAATTAAAATAGAGCCTCCCGTTCCCGGTTTAAATTTGCAGTACATGGCTCACGTTGAAGGAGTTGGCGATACTGCTTGGATCTCGGAAGGCGAGTTAGCCGGTTTCCGGGGCCAAGCCAAGCGCATTGAGGGATTTGCCGCGCGGCTGACTGGCCCGCAAGCTGATAAGTACGACGTATTTTACAGCGCTCACATTCAAAATGTGGGCGATACTCCTGTTGCTTCTAACGGTCAATATTGCGGCACTCGCGGCAAAGGTTTGAGGGTTGAGGGGATGACGGTTTGGGTTGAAGCTAAGGGGTAATAACGAGCGATGAATGGAAAATTTTAATTTGCATTTTCCATTCATTAAATACTCGAATAATTAGGGTGCGTCTATTCAGATTATTTGCGCCGCAAACTAACAATCTCCAAGCTGATGCACCGCTAGATAATATCATGTTCGGCTAATCACAAGGCAATTGTTCGCGCTCGTGTCGCAATCTCAGATGGTGGCGATTGCTTCGCTTCACGGAGTGCGTTTCGCTCGCAATGACAAATTCTAACTAATTTACCGGACATGATATAAATGGTGCGTCATAATTCGATTTTTCATACTTATTGAAAATCTATAATCTGACGCACCCTACCGCTGACGCACCAGCCAATAAACGGTGCGTCAGAACGATATTTTATACTTTGGCGTTGCTGAACTAGGGTATGATGAAGTTGTCCTCCGAGCGTCAAAAATCACACACATTTAAAAGCAATATTA
>NZ_JAUBTB010000197.1:0-3019 GCF_036704965.1 Microcoleus sp. F10-B2
CGTCATTGGATTTCTCACCGGATGGTCTTGGATTTTACAGTCTTTATCTCTATCACATCTTTAAAAAAATGGTATAACGCTTCTGTGTCGAGAAAACTGGCGATCGAAATGGCGATCGCCGCTGCGATCGGATATTCAATTACGAGTCATTGTGAGGTGGATGTAGAGCGATAGAATGCAGGACTCGTCGAAGATTGACTACTCCTTCTCGGTTGAGTTGGAGCCGATCGATGGTAGCGCGTCCAGTCGGTGTTAAACCCAACATTTGAGTCGAATCGCTGCTCCAAGTAAAGTGTTCGCTCCAGTTATCCCGTCGAGGATGATAAAGTGGGACGGAGCCACCTGTAACGGGGTCGATCACCTCACTATGACCAAGAATGTCTTGATGGTACCCGCCACGTGATTTATCCGTCGAATCAATCCCAAATCGAAAATCGAAAATCCTCAAGAAAGAGCATTTATTCGTGGGGTCAATCTAAAATCTAAAATCTAAAATCTAAAATCGATTGACTGTATTTGAAATTGTTGCACCCTTGACAAGCGATCGCCAGATTATCCAAATCACTGGTGCCACCTTTGGAGCGAGGGATAATGTGTTCAATGGAGAAGGGGTCTGGAGAGAATTTAGCTTGACTGAGACAATACTCGCAGCAACCATTGGCGCGTTGTTTAATGAATTGTCGTTGCTGCTGTGTGAGGCGGGATTCAGGCATAATCAACGATCTCGGGATGAGGATTGATGCCGAGGGTTTGCATGAGCTCCGTCAGAGGTTGGTTGCGGAAGGTTGCGAGTTGAATTAAGGCTTGAATGCGGGCAACATTGAGTTGTTCAAGGCGATCGCTCATTTGGATCAGTTGCTTGTGTTCTTCGGGAGTCAGGGTTTCGGCATGACGCTTGGCGATGAGGGCATGGTATTCTTCCCAGGTTTGTGCACTAAAGCCGATGTTAATTTGTTGCAGCAAGTCTGCTTCAGTAGGTTGGGTGGTTGGAAGTCTAGGCTGGAGGCGTTCTTGCAGGGCGTTGAGGATGTAGCGATCTGGTTCAACGCCCTGTCGAGATGCTTCAGTGCGGATCTGGTGTTCGAGTTCGGGAGAGAGGTTGAGGGTGATGGTGGTCATGGTTATCTTGGCAGCAACATCTATTCATCATTTTAGCGATCGGGCTTTCACCTGATCTCGAACTTCATCGCCTGCGACTTCTCGGTTTTACTGCCCGCGTCCTGGTTTGCAATCTACGAAACCTAATGCTTCTGTGTCGAGAAAATTGGCGATCGAAATGGCGATCGAAATGGCGATCGGATATTCAATTTTCGCAGCACGCGCAATTAGAGCAGCTTTAATTCGTTCTGGCAAAGGTCCCAAAATAACTTCGGCATCAGGAGAAAGTTGTTCTTGAAGTTTAGCTTGCATGACATTCACCTTTGGGTTGGAATTTGATAGATACATTCAAGCCACTACCCAACTCAGATTTAGCGGTCTAACGTTGCCAATCACCCGCCGCAAATTACCTCAGACTGCCACCGACAGGATCTCGACGGTCGGGTGCATTGGCGTTGTTCGAGTGCGCGCATCTCTTGCCGTATTTTGATGCTACCGCAAAAAAGCGCGTAACTTTTCAAGTTCATCACCCTGTAAACACTTAGCAAAAGAACGGTGGGTCCGAGCATTTGGATGGGGGAGAAAAGCAAAAAATCTTTCACGATTCCCTATCTCAACGAACTCGGATATTGAATTTGCTGTAGAGATATTGAATTGGCTTTGAATCACTTGCTTTGCGCGTGCCCCCAGTACCACTATCACTTTTGCTCTTGCTAGTTCTAAAACTCTCAACAAGTAGGCTTCCACACATTGCTCCTGTGCTTCTTCTACACCAGTTTCGGCACGAGACTTACAATGCACTATCTCGGTAAGCGCATAATCAATGCCTGGACTAACGTTCCGTTGAAGTAGCTCAATCGCACGTTGTCTAACCGCTGCCCAAAATCGAGTAGAGCGACTATATTTCCCGTCTTTTAGCAAGGATTTTGTACCATCAACGATCCAGTGCTTACGTCCTCCTCCAAAACGGTAATTGAAATAATCATGTACTTCGCTACATGACCAATCCCAAGTTGGGTAATCTTCATCAGAGCCAATTGATGGATTTGAACTCAGGAAGAGAATGGGTGCTTGCTCTATCTGTCCACTCCAAGGTTCAGGCACTTGAAATTTTTCTAACCCAATTGCATTTTGAGAGTCAACAATTGTACGACATGGATTTTCAACAGCAAGATCTTCTTGACACTCTCGTGCATGGGGACAATGAACAATTTCACTTAGCAGAGTTTTTTCAGGCATTCCCGAAATATATCAACTGATTACGAGTTTACGAAAATCTAGCAGTCTAACTTATAATTGTATCGCAGTTGCGGTACAATACCCAATAGAAGAGAAAAATACCGCCGATCGATCGCTGATGTATGTCACCAAAAGTGGCACTAATTCACATAGCAATTGCTGCCGTTAGATGAAAATTTAACCAAATTGTCATGCGGCTAAAACAGGACGATCGAGCTTGCGGACTGCATACAGAAGCGTAGCTTTAATATAGTCAATTTCCAAGTCTGGAAATTCTTCGATAAACTTAAAAATTTGCTCACCCGCAGCCAGCAACTCTAGGATATCGATGACTCGAATCCGCCTTCCCCGGATGCAGGGACGATCGCCACATTGTCTTGGGTTCACTGTAATTCTGTCAAACAGATAAGCAACGGATGCTGGCATGAGTTAAAATTGTTTAAAATTTTTGTATATAGCTTACTTCATTTATCGCCCCAAACTCACACCGCGATATAATTCTGCGATCGCTATGCTGTAATAGAGATCAGTCCATTTAAACTTCCATAGTTTATGACCGCAGGAGTATCTATTGACATTGGTACGCTCATTACACGCACTCCCGGACGGGAGCATCCCGATTTTGCAAGTATACAAAAGTATGATAAAATGCGCTGCTTTTGGGAAAAGCCAACACTTAGCT
>NZ_JAUBTB010000198.1:0-2997 GCF_036704965.1 Microcoleus sp. F10-B2
ATTGTGGGTATTCCTAATGGTCTAGTTTCGGTTGTTCCGGGTTTGGGAATATTAACCCTACGAGTGGGTTTTGCCTTACCTTCCAACTTTAACTTACCAACCAGGTTAGTACGTTGCTTTGGAGTCAGCGATTTAACGCCATCCACACCAGCCGTATTTTGTTAACCTAAGCAGGCAGGTCGCCCTACCTGCTCGGCTCCAGAACCGAACGTGAATATCGCTATTCATTCGGCTCCTCAGTGTGTGACTGTCACCTTTGCTTGTGACATCTCCAATAAGGGAAAACTCCCTCAGCGCGGTTCTGTTTCAGATTGCCCGTGAATTTGGTCGTGGCAATGCAGGTGGACTAATATCAGGTTTTTGTCGGCATTATTTCCCCCCTTGGCTCTAGGCTTTAGGTGGTGTTTTTCGATTGAATCACCTGGGTTAAAGTTCAGTCCACATTGGGCGCATCTACCTTTCTGCCGCTTGAGCAGTCTTGCTTTCTGCGGTTCTAGGTATTTGTAATTTTCGCCCATTCTGGCGCTCCAATAAATCGAGTCTCCATCGTAGGGGCTGCGTGTTCCTTGTACCTTTTTCCATCTCAAACCCGCAGGAAATGCGGCATGGAGTAGGAGGTTGAAGGAATCCTGCTCTTTCCTAGAGCTTGCAAAGACCCAATTGTTATGACCGATGGTTCGCCAATATTTTCTGGCAACCCACTTTTTCCCTTTGTTAGGGTGACGGCGTTTCCCCCATCGATACAGTCTGCTCCAGAGTAGGTGGTCGAGTTTATTGAACGTTTCCTTTGAGTTCCAAGGAGATTGGTAGTGACACCATCCTCTAATGATTGGATTGAGGAAACTGATTAGAGCAGCTTGACTACTGCTGTTATTCTCCTCGACGTACTTATCGAGCTTTCTGTAATGAGCTTGAAGCTTTTCGTTGGAGGGTTTTACGATGGTTTTGAAACCCAACTTTTTACCTTTCGATGTTTCACCTGAATGGTGTTTCCCTACTGGGTATTGGCGAATGGAAAATCCTAGAAAATTAAATCCAGGCTTTTCTCCACCATGTTCTTCTAGTGTATGTACTAGCCGAGTTTTTTCGGGTTTCAACTCAAGCCCCAATTCGCTTAACCATTCTGATAGAATTTGCTGACATTGTTGTACCACGGCAAGTTCTTCGCATATTACAACTAAGTCATCCGCGTAGCGTATAAGCGTAGGAGCTTTCACTTCCTTTCCAAATAACCTTTTGGTATTTCGGATTCTGTTTGCTTTATCGCTGGGAAACTGTGCCTCTATGCGTTGTTGCATACCGTGGAGCGCGATGTTCGTTAAAAGTGGTGAGATACTACCACCTTGCGGAACACCCTCCAGTGTCTCTTGAAATCCCTTCCTTTGTGCCCATCTGCTGAAGTCGATTACTCCCGCTTTGAGCCACGCTTTGATTTGACGCTCGAAGATGGGAAAGGTATTAAGTTTTTCTAACAGTTTGGTATGGTTTATTTTGTCAAAACACCGACAGATGTCTGCATCCAAAACATACTTCGGTTTTTGGGCGATGTACGTTCGGATTGCTTCAACTGCGTCATGACAAGATCTGCCAGGTCTAAAGCCGTATGATTCCGATTCAAAACGTGCTTCCCATTCTGGTTCTAACGCCAGCTTGATTAGCGTTTGTTTTGCTCTTTCCTCAATTGTTGGGATTCCGAGTCCTCGTTTTTCCGGCTTTCCGGGTTTAGGAATCCAAACCCTTCGAGTTGGTGCTGATTTCCCGTTTACTTTCAGGTTTTTTGCCAGTTCTAATCGTGCTGGAGGTTTTAAGGATTTTATCCCGTCAACTCCCGCCGTAACCCGACCTTTATTGTCCTGTGTAACCCGTCGCACGGCAATTAGTTTTGCAGACCAGGACTGAGCTAGACTCTTTTGGAGCCGCCTAACTGTTTGAACATCTCCACGTTGTGAAGCGCGATAAATCCGCTTTTGGAGCTTGAAAACTGCAAACTCAGCTTTCCGCCAGTTCACATTTTTCCATTCCACTTGTGATGTAATCTCCGTTTTGGACATCTTTACTCGTACTTTGCGAACGTATCTTTCACACAGCAGTGAGTCTGTCAGCATATCCTCTCCATTACAGAGGGGCGTTGGCTTCTGACCCAATCCTTCCAAAGGTGGCTTACGCTAGCTACTACTCCAGAGTTTGACCAATTCTGGAGAGCCGTTCCCTTGGTTTAACTCGTTCCTAGTTTCCGTTGGTATTGGTTGTAGAACCTCTCAATCCGCCGGGTTTTGGTAAGTGCCGATAGTCAGTAGGGCAAGCTGCTATCTACCGTTCCCGTGAGCCTATTTCGCTCCCTGCGTATTAGCCTTATTCCGCAAGTTGACAATGACGACGGTTTGTACAAGAGTTCGCTTTCGCTGTTCTGCCCCAAATGCTCCCGGTTTCACTACATTTCAGGCTGGTAGCTTATCCGGTTTTCACCCCGCTTCAGTTCTGGCGGTGCTACCCTCTCCATAGCTGGGGGTGATGCTGTTATCTGGACACTTACAGAAGGAGGACTTTCACCTCCACGGAAACTAAGTTATCTCGGTTTCGAGTGTTGCCACCCTTCCCTATTGACCTGCTTTCAGCAGGTGTGACGCTTTCGGATTTCTCCTTGGCGCGTCAACGAGCCGCACTACCTTGATTATCTTGTGTCACCCTACGCACAGCAATACATTTTGCAGACCAAGACCTAATCAGGGTCTTCTGAAGTTTGCGAACTGCTTTAACATCACCACGTTCACTCGCTTGGAATATTCGCTTTTGCAACTTAAAAGTCACCCGTTCTAGCTTTCGCCAGTTGATGTCTTTCCACTCCGCCGTCTGATTGTTCAGCGTTTTAGATATATGCTTTGCTACTTGTTCTATTCCTTTGGAAATACCGTGTATCTGTCCTGGGGGGGTGACAAAGAGGCCTAGGAGATAGACCGAATCAGGGTTGCAGCCCGCATACCTTGTTGATAAAAGCGG
>NZ_JAUBTB010000199.1:0-2747 GCF_036704965.1 Microcoleus sp. F10-B2
GTCGCTTTTATCAACAAGGTATGCGGGCTGCAACCCTGATTCGGTCTATCTCCTAGGCCTCTTTGTCACCCCCCCAGAGTTTTGCCACAAGTCTAGTCAACAGAATATTTGCAGTAAAATAATGTCAGCTATTAGCTCAATTACACGCGCCATAATCAAAGCCTACTTAGGGCTTACTGAATAAGCCTAAAACCCTTACGTCAAAAGACTTTAGCTCGTTTTAGCGCTGCTCGGGTACTCGCCTGCCGAGCTAAAATGACTCAAAAGCCTAGTACACCATCACTTTCGTAATGTACCGAAAAGTTGACCCAACCCCAAACCCACCATCCAACTTTGACCTGCCCTTCGAGGGGCAATTGTCAGAGGATAATCGTTGGGTAATCATGGAAAAACTAATTCCGCGGTCAGAATTTGAAGCAGAATATGCCAAAAATTTTACAGTCTCCACCGGGGCTCCTGCTAAATCATTTCGGATGGCATTGGGGGCATTAATCATTAAAGAAAGGTTAGGAACGAGCGACGCCGAAACAATAGAACAAATCAGGGAAAACCCATACCTACAATACTTTATAGGAATGAATGTCTATAGTAGTCAAGCACCATTCGACTCATCAATGTTCGTTCATTTTAGGCAGAGAATAGGTGTCAACAAGGTCAATAAAATCAACGAAAAAATGGTAAAAGAGCAGACTGAAGTGCTAGGAGAGGTAGTCAAAAAAAAGTCATCACAAATAAGTGAGCCTAAAAATAAAGGTAAATTAATATTAGACGCAACCTGCGCGCCAGCCGATATTAAGTATCCGACAGACTTAGGACTATTAAATCAAGCAAGGGAACATACCGAAAAAATCATAGACGCTCTACATACTCAAATTCAGTCACCCGAAAAAAAAAACCAATCACCTATCGAAACACAGCCAGAAAAGAATACCTAACAGTGGCTAAAAACCGGAAACCATCACGAAAAGTACGAAGAAAAGGAATTAAAAAACAACTCCTATATCTCAAAAGAAATTTGGCTCATATCGATAAAATGGGTCAGCTACAGTTGCTGAGTAAATCTCATTATAAAATGCTGCTAGTAGTCACAGAAGTATACCGTCAACAGTTATCGATGTATGAAAAGAAAGAACAGAGTATTGAGAACAGAATAGTAAGTTTAACACAACCACATATCCGCCCCATCGTCAGAGGGAAAGCTGGGAAATCCGTTGAATTTGGGGCAAAACTGTCAGCGAGTTGTCGTAATGGCTACGTATTTTTAGACAGAATTAGTTGGGATAATTTCAATGAATCTTTAGACTTAAAAACACAAGTAGAAGATTTTAAACGATTCACGGGATGCTATCGGTGAATCAATTCATGTAGATCGCATATATCGAACGCAGGAAAATCGAGCTTGGTGCAAAGAAATAGGGATTAGGATGAGTGGCGTCTCTCTAGGAAGACCCTAGTCATTTCAAATAAAAAAGAGACACTATTGAGCGCAGTAGGCACAGATGAGTTCATCTAAAGATGTGCCAGGAGGAGCATACATTCTGGCTCGCTTTAAGGCACTAAAATCGTGTTCAATATCGTTCAGGTCGGGAGAATATTTTGGGAGAAAAAGAACTTGATGATCCGTTTCCTCTACCAGTTCTCGAATGGCTGTTTTTCGATGAATCGGTGCATGATCCATGATTAAGATAGATGGCCTTGTCAGGGAGGGTAATAAATATAAAGATAACCACCCTTCAAAACCTTCTGCATTGAGGCTGCCCGTAAAAACCATTGGGGCAATTAAGTCCTTTTTTCCTTTCCTTCTTCCGGCTACTAGATTTTCTCTTTTCCCCCGTTTTCCTGACTTTTCACCCCAGATTTTTTTGCCTTTTTTTGACCAGCCAAATGCACAATCTTGAAACTCTTCAAATCCTGACTCATCAATAAAAACCAGACTTTGACTTCCCGATACTTTAATTAATTCTCGGAGATATCTGTAGTATTTCATTCTTGATTCTCGGTTTCTTTCCTGATAACGAAGTTGTTTTTTTTTTCGAGTAATTTTCATTTCTTTAAGAGCATAAGATCTGGGGCACTTGGTCTGACCCCAAACTTCTTGGCTCGGTCGATTAATCTGGCATCTGGGTTCTCTTTTACATCGTTTTCTAAGGCTTGCCAATCTAGCTTTCTCTTACGTCTTTTTACCTGGGTGGCTCTCAGGTCTGTCCGACCCAGCCACCGATATATCGTTGCCCTCCCTACCTGAAAAATTCCGGTTGCTTGAGCGATACGACCGCCATTTTCTACATAATCTACTACTTTTTTTCTCAAATCAATACTGTAAGACATTTTCCTAACTGGTTCACTATTTTTATTAATTTTACCTCATTTTTAAATAGTCTCATACTTATTTGAAATGACTACCCCCTAAAAATATCAGCAAGTCAAACAAGAAGCAAGCCTTATCTGACGAAAGAATTCGTAACTCGATTGAGGGAAAATTTGGGAGTTGCGTAAAAGAAGATTTAGCCTTGGTAGAGTCATGGCTAAACTTTCTAATACTTCTGGTACAATCATCGCCATAACTTTTCTGGTGATGAATCTTTCCGCCCTGCTGCGGCAGGCTTTTTGGCTTTTTTTATGTCTATTTCACAACAAAAACCTTTTTTCAGGTTTTCTGCCTTTAGTAATTAGGGCTTGCTGAATAAGTCCAAAAAACTCAAAAAAGTTCGATCGCGCTATTGCCCGCCAACGCTTAATATAAGTTT
>NZ_JAUBTB010000200.1:0-2521 GCF_036704965.1 Microcoleus sp. F10-B2
CTGCCTATCTTTTTTTAGCACAAGTGGGTTAAATCTTTACGCTCTTTGGGTTTGGGGCGGGTTGTCACCCCCCCAGGGCAGAAACAGAAACACCTCTGGTTTTGGGCTTGGATGAAGTCGATCGCCTATTTCCCTACACCGAAGTAGTTGAAGATTTTCTGGGGATGCTGCGAAGCTGGCACGAAAAAGCCAAGATTTCGGATATCTGGAAAAAACTGCGGTTGGTAATGGCGCATTCTACAGAAGTTTATATTCCTTTAGATATGAATCAATCTCCGTTTAATGCGGGAGTTCCCGTTGAGTTGCTGGAGTTTTAGAACCAGCAAATTCACGATTTAGCTCGGCTGCACGGCTTGGATTGGGATGAGGGGCAATTGGGAAAGTTGATCGGGGCGATCGGCGGACATCCTTATTTAGTAAGATTGGCAATGTATGAGATTAGTTGTGGCAAAATCTCATTAACTCAGTTATTAAAAAATGCGGCATCAGAATCGGGAATTTACAGCAGTCATTTGCGAAAGCTGTTGGAAATACTGCAACACAATCCAGAATTAGCTTTAGCTTTGAAAAAAGTTGTCAATTCTGCCGAAGCAGTTGAATTAAATTCGATGCAAATTTACATATTGCACAGCATGGGAATTGTGCGGTGGCAAAACAATGATGTCATGCCGCGTTGCAATTTGTACCGCGAATATTTCTGCCGCGTTTGAGGTTAAAAAGCGGAGATGAACACCTGATTGGGGTTGACATTGGTAATATTTTGGTCTTGCACAACACCAATCAAATCACCCTTGTAGAAGACTCCAGTGTCTTGGGCATTGCTACCTTCCCAGTTGCCAAGTCCAAGCGAATAACCGTCTGTTAGAATGCCTTGAATTTGGATTTTATCGCTTTGAGTTATGCTAAAGTCCGTAATTGTGGCGCAGCCATTTCCGAGGTAGTAAACGCTATTTGCGTCACCCAACACGAAGGTATCCTTTCCAATGCCACCCGTGAGGATGTCGAATTCATTTTCCCCAAAGCCGAAACCAGTAAGTCGATCGCGTTAGCACTTCCGCCCAAAAGACTGTCATTGCCGGTACCGCCAAGCAGAGCATCTCGAAGCACTGCTTGCAGCACATAAACTTAAAAAATTAGAGGCATTCAGTCCGGCAAAATCCGAAACTAAGATGCAAGTATCGATCGCCCTCCAACAAGCACTTTACAGTATCCGAGAGCGCGATCGGCTCCTCGGCCACCAAGCTGTCGTCAGAAACGTCGTTTTCTCGCCCGATGGCAAAATCCTCGCATCCGCTAGCGAAGACGATACCGTCAAACTCTGGAACCCAGACGGGATATTGCTCAGAACCCTCACCGGGCACCGCGGCAACGTTTGGACTGTCAGTTTCTCACCTGACGGCAAGACGATCGCATCTGCTAGCGATGATGCTACTATCAAACTCTGGAACATCGAAAACGGCACACCAATTAGAACCCTTACAGGGCATAGGGGCTGGGTGAGAGGAGTCAGTTTTGCTCCCGACGGGTTGGCGATCGCATCTTCGGGTAGCGATCGCACTGTCAAACTCTGGAATCCAGCAGACGGCACTTTGCTCACAACCTTTACCGGACATAGGGGCTGGGCAACAAACGTCACTTTTTCGCCCGACGGGTTGGCGATCGCATCTTCGGGTAGCGATCGCACTGTCAAACTCTGGAATCCAGCAGACGGAACCGAAATTGCCACGCTCAAAGGTCATACAAATGCTGTCAGAAGTGTCAGTTTCTCCGACGACGGCAAAACCCTAGCATCCGCTGGTGAAGACGGTTTAGTCAAGCTGTGGGATGTCCAAAACCTGACTCTCCTCAAAACCCTGCAAGCCGACAGCCAACAAGTCTGGAACGTCAAATTCAGTCCCAGAGGCAGCCGGAATCCAACTCTGGCTACTGCTAGCGAAGACGGCACCGTCAAATTGTGGAATTTATCGCAGTTAGGAAACATCGAGCCGCAAACGCTCAAAGGACACAGCGGCAGGGTTGCCAGCCTTAGTTTCTGTCCCGGCGGCCGCACTTTGGCAACGGCAAGTACCGATCGCACTGCACGACTCTGGAACCTCACCGCCATCGAACCGAAAGTTCTGGAAAGCCACCGCCGTCAGGTTTTCAGTGCGAGTTTCTCCCCCGGCGGCCAAAAAGTTGCCTCCCGTAGCAGCGATCGCACTGTTAAATTGTCGAATGCACAAAACGGCAGCGAAATCAAAACTTTTCTAGGACATTGAGGTGCAGTCACCAGCGTCAGTTTTGCCCCTGACGGCAAAATTTTAGCATCTGCAGGAAGCGATCGAACTATTAAATTGTGGAACCTAGAAACTGGCACCGAAATCAAAACTATTTCAGGACATCAGAGGGGAATTGACAGCGTTGTTTTCAGTCCCGACGGTAAAATTTTAGGTATCGGCTCAATAACTGGAGTTTAGACTAAAAAATACCTCTAACAGCAAATCTCTCGCTAGTTAAAAACTGACGAGAGCGTCCATAAAGC
>NZ_JAUBTB010000201.1:0-2502 GCF_036704965.1 Microcoleus sp. F10-B2
CTATCATGTAGCGCAGGGCGAAAAATTTTGGCTCATATCATACTTTTAACCATTTACAAAACCGGGATGCTCCCAAAGCCAGTCTAGCTGAAGAGAAGGCTTTTTAGGCTGGTGACAGTAGGCAATCAAGCCACATACAACGTTAATGCAGAAATTGACGGGACTGCGATGACGGGAATGCTCAATTTGAGAAATATTCTTGAGTTGGTCGATAATTGTCTCGATGATGGCTCGTTTACGGGATAGAAACTTATCATGCAGTCGCATCAGCTTGTTTTTCATATTGCGACGAGGTAAGCGCGAAAAATTCAATGTTACAGGAGGTCAGAAGTTCCTCCATGCCTTGCCTTTGAGACATAGCCTCGATCTCCAAACACCTTGCCACTCAAGGTTTTGAGCAAGTCGGGAACGGGCTTTCGATCATCTACATTCCCAGGGGTCAGTTGAATGTTAAGCAATTGTCCCAATTCATTCACCACTAAGTGGAGTTTAAAGCCAAAGAACCAATCGACCGATGTTTTGCCCCTGGCGGCCAAGTCGGTGAAGACTCTATGCTGTCGAATTCGACGATTGTGACAGACTTGGAGTTTGGTCGAATCAATAAAGCTGATGCCAGTACATTGGCCAAAGCAATGCTTCAAATAAGCACACAGAGGGACTAAAGCCGAAGGCATCCATTCGACAAAGCGCGAATAGCTGACTAATCCGGGAAAGGCGCTGCTCCAGTAGCGACATACTTGTTCGAGGTAAAAGTGTTTGAACGTGCGGTAATGATGCTGGTGGAACGCTACCAAAATGGTCATGATTTCGCTCAGGCGAGCGTCCCCGTGCGCGTCGGCGCGTTTTCACACCCTGGCCGAGCAACTGCTGTTGCCATAGAGGTTCAAATTTTTGGCAAAAATCGTCGATGTGGCAGAATAGTTCTTCTAAACTAGACATGGGAGATGCTTGCTGAATTGGTTTGACAATCTTCAGCTTAACTGGCTTCTCCCTTTCCTTGCTTATCCCGAACTGACGTTAGTTAATTAACGCTTCATTATCTTGATAAAAAGCCCCATAATAACTTTCATGTAACCGCACGGCATTATAATCTTGCCAATGAGACCCTTCTCCCAACTTCCCTCTCAGACGGACTTTCCCTCCATCTATGCTTGTTTATTTAACCTCAATTTTGGCATGAGGTTCTGACCATTCTTGTTTTTCTACCAATCGATGTAAACAAGTGTGTCCAATCTTTACTCCTGTCTGAACTTCCATTTCTTGGGCAGCCTTTTCGTAGGAAAGATTAGCTATTTGACGGAGACAGCATTTTTCCAATAAGGGAGATAATCGAGTAGATTTCTTGATATCTAATTTTTCTGCCTGTTTTTCAGTAATTATTAGTTCACCAATACAGCTTTTTACTGTGCGGGGTCGTCCTTGTTCTGTTCCCGTTGCTTGTTTAATAAAAAAAAACCGATTTGTGGACCCACTTTTTCCAGCCATTGTTGCCTGAGATGCTTTTCAATATTTTCCAGACTGGTCAGTTCACACAGGGGGTGTATTGTTATACAAAATTGTAGCAATTTCTGCCGTACAGGATTGCAACCGCTCTAGTTCTTCAGGGGTCATGGCTCTTTTTTTCGACTTTTTTGACGCTTTTATCGATTTTCACTATTTTACGCTTATTCGGATATATTTACAAAACCGGGATGCTCCCTCAAGGTTTAACTGCTTATCAATCTATTCAACAAGCTCTCTCTATTGATTGCTCCATTTTTTCCCCTAGTTGAGCAATTACTTCTTTTCTAATAAAAGTCGATCTATCAACTCTTTTGTTGCTGATGAAATCGGTTGATGTCTGGGAGTCATGACGAATTGTCGGCGTTGCTGAATCAAGGTATGAATGCCCCAGGAATGGGAATATCGTCAAACTTCAAGTAATGTATTAATAACTTAATAGAATGCTTGAGCATTTCCTCACATTTAGAATAACAAAGAGTCTTACGATGTAGCCGGGCTTGCGTAATGTCTTAGTCTGGTATTTTCCCCTTCAACTCTGGTCATATAAGTCTTGCTAATAATCTGAACCCATCAGGAATAAACATGGGATATACAGACAATCCATCAGTTACATAAAAATAGCATTTCCATGCACTTACTTGCTCCCATAATGGTTCAAATGTCTTAGCGCTATGATCCCCTAATACCCATCCTAAAATTCCTGGTTTAAAGTGGTCAACCGCTGTCCACAGCCAGATCCTGTCTGTTTTTTTTTACATAAGTTTGTAATTCATCGAGCTCACCAACTTCTGGGATGATTTCAGGGTCATAAACATCTGGCAACTGTTTTCCGACTTGTTTTACCCAATTTATTACTGTGGTATGATGAACACCCTTAACTCGTTCTATCGCCCGTAAACCCATACCATTGACATACATTTTTAGAACTTGCTCAAAATGTTGGGTGCGATCGCTCTTTAAAAAAGATAGCATTTCTGGTGGTAGGTGAGGTACAGAAAA
>NZ_JAUBTB010000202.1:0-2408 GCF_036704965.1 Microcoleus sp. F10-B2
TCTAATGTCATATCACGCTATGGCAAACACTTCTCTAATCATAACGTACTCTGATCCTTTCCTTCAGGGCACTACCCTATTATTCATTAGCAATCTCTACCTCACTCTACCCTAAAGCGCTGTCTTTGATTATTCGGCTGCTTCTAATTCCTCTAATTCTTGCGTAGACTGCCATCCAGCTTGCCAGAGCGATCGGTCTTTGAGCTGTGTGGCATTCAGCCAAAAACGGACATTTGGATCGCAAGCCGCCACCATTTCCGCAAATACCCATTTACCTTCATTTTTTCTGTTGACTACTTGAAAGTGCCGCCACCCCCAAGTTTTTTGGTGTGAAGTCCATCGAGAACCAACTAAATAAGGAAATTTTTGTTTTTTCGGCACAGTATTTTTGTTGACCAATATATTAGAAAGCAAGTTAATTGTAATAAATCTTTCTGTTTGATGATATTAATTCCCTATCAAAACTCGTCAAATCCTCTCCTTCTCTCCTCTTCTCCTCCCTCCCCTCTCGAACATAACAGAAAATATAGAGGCCCGGCAGCTTACATGAGATTTCCCTTAAACTCTATCTGCAAGTAGATGCGTTGATTGTAACTTGCAGCATTTACGCCTCCTGGTTCAAAAGTAAGGGCAGTTCAGTGACTGCCCCTGTAATTAGTTATACCTATTGAATAGGATAATTTTTCAGGCGATCCACAAATAGCAAATTTATGCAGTAGTAGCTAAATCGTGAATCTCAAATCTAAAAGCAAATAACCCTGGTTATAGTTGTGCACAATAATCCGTTTTGTGAAACTTGCTCAAATCTACTTTTCGAGCAGGTTTGATGTTCACTTCCTGCTTCTACCAAGGCGGTAGGCCGCTTCTTGTCGGCAGGCGTCTTTCGAGCCCAACTCTCCCTACAAACATTTTTTCAATCTTAACGGTGTCTCATTGATGCTGTAAAGCTCAATAAAAAAGCACTTTTCGGCAAGATTGACTAATTTCTTTGATTCTGTCGCTACCCCTTGATTACTTCCCTGTTAAGGCTTTTGACCCGATAAATCCAGAGGAAGTTGGGGAAGCCGGAGGCGAACCGCATTTGTTTGCAGCCAGAGAGTGATGGCGTGCTTCCGCTGCGGAGTCACGTACTCTCCGGGTCTGATCACTCCAGCACAGACACCGATGTTTTTAATAAGGGTTTCTCGCTCCGATGAACTTGCACCCTGTAGCAACCTGACTTGGGCTTTGATAAAATCCACGTTCATAGCTGAAAGTAAAAGTAACTAAAGAACTCAGTTAAATAGCGATGCTTTGGTTCCGATTGTAACTCTAAAACCGCTTGGTATGAATCAAATTGATTCAACATCCCCTGGATGGGGATCGGGGCGTCTAGAGCTAGCCAACTTTATTTACTTTATCTGTTTTTGCTAGCAAAAGTGTCACTATGCTAGCAGTTTTGGCAGAATTATTCATAGTTAAGAACTGTTACAAATTTGGCTTGTTTCCGACAATACGGCAGAGTTTAGTGCTAACGCTACTTTCGAGAACTCAAAAAGTTCAGCACTGTCTCCCGATCCTTGCCTCCCTAAGTTTTACCATCCCCCTTTGGGAAGCAATCGCTCGCCGAACTTTCCTCTTCGAGAGCCCCTCTTAACACCAGAACACTGCCACCTCACCCTATTTAATTAGATCTGCCCGCAAGCCTCGCTGTGGACTACAACTTCAGGCATACGTGTTGTTACCTGGGCTACCATAAGCGAGCAAGTTTTTATTCTTTTTTCTCAAGGATATATTTTTTGCTTTTCTTGCAAAGCCCTTATTTGTGTTAATTAAGGCAGCTTTGTGATGTGCGCGCCAACCAAGACTGCCAGCTTGAGAACGCTGACATTTTGCACTCTGTGGCAGTGAATCTGTTTTCTGAATTCATTGGGGGCGATCGCCCCTCGGCTAGCATTGCCAGTAACGGCTCATTTTGTATAATTAATAACATATCGGTCAATGCTAAGAATTTAAAAACAGCACAAGTTTAAACAGTCTTCCATCCATCGATCACTCCTCACAGCCCAAAAAGAAGGATAAAACGTAAGGATTCAGGTCTAAAATTGAGGTATCAAAGATGGAGCGTGCAAATCAGGGTTGACTATGGCTTTTATGGCTTGCTCAAAAAATTGAATAACGGAACGTCCTTGGCGACGACAGGTTTGGATAGCAGTCAATAAATTGGCAGTATGTTGGAACCGTTCCATTCAACGGGAACCGCCACTGACTTTTCTTTTTGTGACCGCTATCACGTAGCGTTCGTTCTGCAAGATTATTATCAGGAGGTATCTCTAGGTGGGCTAGAAAATACGGGAGCATCCCAATTTTGTAAAAGGGGAAAAGTATGATACAGTTCCCCTTTTATTTTAGCTGATCCCTATATTATA
>NZ_JAUBTB010000203.1:0-2405 GCF_036704965.1 Microcoleus sp. F10-B2
CTATTATCTCGGATGATTCACTTTTACCCTCTCAATCCGCGTATGTGCCAGTTGGGGGTGCGGAATGTGGGTTAAAGATCGAGCTGCATTTGATTGTATTTACTCTCAAGGTGACGCCCTCGATCCGAATGTCCGTGTTACCACCGTTGCAGTTCCAGAACCATCTTCTAACCCACCTTCGGCCCTTTGACTGTCACATTCAGATATTTTTGACGAAGCCATGAGGCTTGCATCAATTTTGAGGAAATTCCAAGTCAACAGTCACTACTCGTTGAGAATTGGTTTAAGAGGATGCGGTTTTTCCTATAATTGCCTAAAACTCTTACACAGCAAGAGGTTCAGAGTTGTGAATACGAAAATTATCACGGTGTGACACTTGAAGAGCGCAAGGTGGGTTCTCACTGTTCCACCGCTGCATAGGTTTCAATGTTGTGACTTCCATCACTTGTAACACGGACTTGGTTCACCGAATATTTTCAGTATTATCACGGAAAAAAACCAGCAGCATCACTTGCTCTTAAGGGAAACCAGGAGATGATTGAGGTGTCGAGTTCAAAGCAATACCATGTCTCCAGTCAACCTTCTCCCCGGCGCTATCAACGAATTAATCGCCACTGTCACCGATACTCACCGCCTCACCAAAGCTGACCGCTACGGCATGATGGCCGCCATCCTCGATGAGTCCATCAGCGAAGAAGAACGCGGCTCGCTCGATCGCCTGATTCGCTCCCTAGTCAAAGGTCGGATTCAAGTCAGTGATGAACTCTCCATCGTCTCGTAAACAGAAAGTTGGTTGAGAACTCGACACTCTACAACAGCTTTCCGTTGGGAAAGTTTGGACAAGTCACTGATATAGCGATCGGCCAGTACAAGAATAGTTTTTTGTATAATGCACTTTTGACACAGGCGATTAAAGTTCGCAACTTCACCAACATCATGACAGATAGCATCCAGCATCTCATCGAGCCGCACATTCAAGATTTGGGTGGATTCCAAGCCCGCCGCCTGCTTCCTTCAGACGTTCTAGCGCTGGTAGGCCCGTTCATCTTTTTTGACCATCTGGGCCCTGCGGTGTTTCCACCCGGTCGGGGCGTGGATGTCAGGCCGCACCCGCACATCAACTTAGCAACCGTCACCTACCTGTTTGAAGGTGTTTTGCTGCACCGCGATAGTGTCGGCAGCGTTCAAGAAATCCGTCCCGGTGCGGTGAATTGGATGACGGCAGGGCGAGGGATTGTCCACTCAGAACGCACGCCTGACGATGAGCGCAGCAAAGAAGCCATCCTGCACGGCATCCAAACCTGGATAGCACTTCCCGATGAATACGAAGAAACCGACCCCTGGTTTCGCCATCATCCGGCAAGTGAGCTGCCTGTATGGGAGGATGCAGGAGTTTCGTTCACCCTAATTGCGGGTGATGCCTACGGTCGCACTTCCCCAGTTCAAATATTTTCACCCATGATTTATCTGGACGTGCAACTGACTCCTGGAACAGAATTTACCGTACCGGGCCATTACAGCGAACAGGCGGTTTACAGCGTAACTGAGGGACTTCTGATCGATCGAGTGCCTCTGGAACAACACCGGTTGGCGGTTCTAAATTCAGGGACTGAAGTAAACATTTCTGCTTCAGGCCAAGCCCGCTGTATTGTAGTTGGCGGTGAACCTGTTGGTGAGCGCCATAAGTGGTGGAATTTTGTTTCGAGCCGACACTCGCGCATTGAGCAAGCCAAACTCGATTGGAAAGAGGGAAGGTTTGGTCAGGTTCCTCAAGAGACAGAATTTATCCCGCTGCCAGAAGAGCCGCCTTTTAAGGCGGAACAGCCGTTGTGAATAGCTCCAGCCATCTAATCCCACAAGTTACAAGTGCTGCAAGCGTTATACAGCCGCCTAGAGAGATACAATTAGACAAATAATAGGTAGTGATAAATATGTAGTGATTAGATATTTATTGGCTCAAAACATAGTTGTAATTATGGATAAAATACCAAATAGCACCACTATGGTTTTCTAACTTTTTAGAAAATGAAAGAGTCTTTCTTACGCTCCGAGAAACACGTTGGCGCCAACTATTATTAAATCTTTCAATGTGATTAGTTTCCACTGTCTTTACCAACTGGCTGATGGCGTAGCGAAGGAAAAATACAAGCATATGCAGCCCAAAAATCTGTATAGCAAACAGCACATTGTCGATTTACTGGAGGTAGAGAATTGCATAATTGTTTTGCTCCTTCTTCGCTACGAGCGCCAATATAAACACCAATAATTTCTCTGGTCTCTCTATCCATTGCGGCGTCACACCCGCTTATTTTCTTGGCAATCTACAAATGTAAGGATTCAGGTCAAAAATAGTTGAGTGAGAGCCGAAAAATATGGTAATGTAGTCAGATGAGCGAAAAATCAGA
>NZ_JAUBTB010000204.1:0-2396 GCF_036704965.1 Microcoleus sp. F10-B2
GATTTTTGGCTGGCATACACTATAACTAATGATTGCTTATTTTTTTATATTATACAATCTAGCTGCGTCTCAGCTTACCATGCCCTCTCGGAATTTCAATTATGGACTGTATGGTGGTTGAAAAATTAGCAATCTGTTCGTCAGTTGCTCGGCATTTCGGACAGGCTGTATATTCAAATATTGTATTAGAACTGTCCGTATGTTAGCATCGCTGACACCTCAGCATCCATTTGCGATCGCTCAGAGGTTCGGTGAGAAATCAGCATTTCTTTCTTGACGAATATCCGTTAAGCTGTTGTGCACCTAGATTGTTTATGGTATTAGAGGGGGAGAAGGGGAGAGGGGGAGAGGGGGAGAGGATTTGACGAGTTTTGATATGGGATCGAAATATGCAATTTAAGTGCACAACAACTTATTAGTTTATCTGTGAAATACAGGTGAACGGTACTTCCCGCAATTTCTGGTTTAAATAAATGAGCTGCGATTGAATTATTATAGGTTAAATAATCCATGTTTTTTATATAATTTGAAAAAAATTGGTACTTTTACAAATTATAACCCGAGTTGCTAAGCAGATGAGTATGGATAAATTTAATGATGTCAAAAGCGCAACCCGAGATTGATTATAAAATTTTGCTATTACGTCCGCATCGCCAACAATAATACGGTATACATCGGTGAAGTTAATTAGTTAAATAGGATGTAGTGCGAACCTTTCATAAATTAATGACATATAAAATCGATCGACCTCACGCAACAGTAATACTCGCGATCAGTGCTGACGGTAAAATTGCAGATGCAGTACGAGCGCCCGCGAGATTCGGTTCTGCCAACGACAAAGCCCACCTAGAACAGCAAGTAGCAGCAAGTGACGCGGTTTTGTTCGGCAACGGCACTTTACAGGCTTATGGGACGACGATGAGAGTGATTTCGCCGGAATTGCTCAAACAGAGAGAATTGCAAGGGAAGCCCCCACAACCGGTGCAAATTGTGTGTTCGCGATCGCGCAAATTTGACCCAAACTTGCGATTTTTCCAGCAACCAGTGCCTCGGTGGCTGCTGACAGGGCAAGACAGTAGGGAAACGGCATTGCCGTCTCCGTACCCGACAAAAGACGGGGAAACGGCATTGCCGTCTCCGTACCCGACAAAAGACAGTAAGTTCGATCGCACATCTGGCACCATTCTCAAGAACGGGCAAGATGCCCGTTCCACAAGAGATGAATTTTCTCGCTTCACAGGCATCTTGCCTGTTCATAAAAGGCTTATTGAGAATGGTGCAACATCTCAATTCGATCGAATTATCTATGCGAAAACCGCAGGTGGAGAGATTGATTGGATTGATGCGTTTCAACAGCTAGCAAACTTCGATATCAAACGCTTGGCGATTCTGGGCGGGGGAAAACTGGTAGCGTCTGTGCTGGCTGCAGGCTTGGTAGACGAACTTTGGCTGACGGTGTGCCCGTTAATTTTGGGCGGGGCGGATGCACCGACACCTGTGGAGGGAGAGGGTTTTTTGGCGGACTTAGCTCCGAAATTGGAGCTTTTGGCGGTTAAACAGGTGGGACAAGAGGTATTTTTGCATTATAAGGTCGATCGATAGTCGCGCATTTGTAACTGGTTCCCAGGCAGAGCCGGGGAACCCATGTAAGCGAGGCTCTGCCTCGCCAGCGCCAGGAAAATCGAGGCTCGAACTCTGGCTGTGCGTTACCAGGAAGAGCCTGGTAACAAGTGTGGAACAGGGGAAATTATATTAACTTAAATGAATCCCCACCTGAGTTTTTTGCTTTTTCGAGTTTTAGTTCTTCGGCTAGTTCTTTGACTTGGAGCTTGTACCGATCGCGCTCAGCTTCAAGATTTTTAATTTCTTGTGACAGATATTTTTTAGTATCTGCAAGCTTCCTGCTTAACACTCTGTTGATGTCTCGAAGGTTTCGGACGTGATCGCGTCTTTTTTTTTTGCTTTTCGGTTTCTGACATGGTTATAATGTTGATGGGAGGATTTGGCGATGGCTCACTTTAAGTTCTGTTAGGGGATACCGTGAAATTTCGGCACATCACCTATATATCAGGCTAAAGTCCCCTCAAGTTCGATTCTTGAGCCTTCCCTTACAATATTGCTCGCAGCGCGGCGAGTCCCGCCAAATGGACTGGGTAAAAGTAGTAAAAGAATTTTTTTTCGATCGCCGTCGGCTTTCGGTCTTTGGCTGGGTTGTGCCAACTTAAGATTACTGGTGTCAGCACTGCGAACAGTTGAATTAAGCTGCTCGCACTGGTGGCATATATGATATTTGTGATGCTCCAGCTTATCCACCACATCCGATCGCCTTTGCCTTTTAGATTAACCATCAGTAGCGGGCAAGCCACTGCATACCAGCCGTAACTGACTCCTAAAAC
>NZ_JAUBTB010000205.1:0-2270 GCF_036704965.1 Microcoleus sp. F10-B2
CACTCGATGATGTCCAGCTTCTACTTGTTCATAATAGCTATACTCTCTACCTAAAAAATCTTCTTCTTGAGCTAATTCAAACCACTTTTTTACAGCTTGGTAGAGGAGTTTTTGATGAACTTGCTCAAAATGTTGGGTGTGATCGCTCTTTATATAGCCTTTCTCAGAAAGATGAGGTATGATGTAACTGACTTGAACGAAGTGAAAAATATAGAACCCGAAAATGTCATGCAGATCTAATTAAATGAGCGCTCACAGCATTTGCTCGACCCACAGCCTTCACTCGACTGACAACTATCAATGATTGTATCAAGTATCACACATTAGTAAAAATGAAAACTTATTCGATTGATTTTAGACAAAAAATTATGGATGTATACCATAATGAACCGCTGTCACAAAGAGCAATAGCCAACCGTTTTTGTGTAGCGCTTAGTTTCGTCCAAAAACTGATCAAACAGTATCGTGAAACCCTTGCATATTGCTCCTCGAACAGAGCGATGCGGAGTCAAATTAAAACTGAATGCAGAACAACTCCTGATTTTAGCCCAATTGATTGAAGAAAATAATGATGCGACTCTCGAAGAACTCCGTCCTAAACTCTACCAAAAAATTGGGTTTACCATCAGCGTAGCAACGATGGGAAGAATGGCAAAACTCTTAAACATGACCTTAAAAAAAAACTCTCTTCCCGTCAGACAAAGGCACTGACCGAGTTCAGAACCTGCGATACGAGTTTTGGCAAAAAATTCGACAAATTTGTTTGAAAGACTTAATATTCATTGATGAATCTGGAGTAAACTTGGCAATGGTTAGGTTATATGCTAGGTCTCTAAAAGGTTCAAGAGCCAAGGGGCCAAAACCAAATAAACGCGGCAGAAATGTCTCAATAATTGGAGCTATATCGGTCAACGAAATCCTAACATCCGTCAATTTAACAGGTACAACTGATACAATTACATTTGAGGCTTTTATTATACGAAAGCTAGTACCAAAACTCTGGAAAGGTGCTCGTATATTGATGGATAATTGTACTATTCATACCGGAGAAGAAATAGAAAAAGCCATCAAAAAGAAAGGGGCAAAATTAATATACTTGTCCCCCTATTCTCCCGACTTCTCACCAATTGAACATTTATGGTCAAAACTCAAAAACATTCTCCGTTCTATCAAGACGACTAATTATCGAGAATTAGCAAAAGCACTCTTAGTTTGCCTTCAATGAAGTTACATTATCCGATATGAGGAATTGGTTTACTCACTGCTGTTATTGTACCTCATCTATCTGAGAACTTACTTTTCACGGCATCTCTGAAAGGTAGAGTAGGAGGTCATTCTAGGCAAAAGGGGTAGATGGTGATATCATCTGGTTAAAATCAAGTAAAGGCAGGCAAAAATGTTGAACTGGTGGGAGAAAAATTTTGCAAGTTGTGAATTAGGAGATGAGAGATTAAACAAATTAGCCTATGCAATCGGCCAAGCCCTAAGCCAAGGGTTTGGGAAAGCATTGTCAGAAATATTCTCAAATGCAAACGAGCTAAAAAGAGCTTATGAGTTTTTGCCAACAGCAAAACAAAATTTGACAAAGTAATTAAACCTCACTGTCAAATGACCTGTGAAGCCGTGGAAGAATATGAAGTCGTATTATCCGTAGGAGATACCACCTTTCTAGATTATGGTAGCATTAAAGCCAAACGGGAAGGATATGGACCCACAGGCAACGGTGGCAACGGATTAATTTTACATAGTGCCTTGGCGCTCACCCCCGAACAAGGACAAGTAATGGGGCTGTTATGGCAAAAGCTCTGGAACCCTTGAGCGCAAAGAAAAGCCACCGCAGGATGAAACCGCAGCAGCCAAAAAACAACGACAGCTTTTCGCGCGAAAAGCTGCTCGTCAACGCCCATTTGAAGAAAAAGAGTCTTATCGATGGGTAGAAGCGATGACCGAAGTCGAGCATGAAGTCAGTAATAGTACCCGAGTCATTCATGTTTTCGACAGAGAAGGAGATATTACCGAAGTGTTCGACTCTTCACGTCAACTGAAACATACAGGAGTATTAGTACGTGCAGCCCATGACCGTAGTCTAGACCAGAATAGCGAACGTCTGTGGAAAAAGTTGGAATCGCAACCAATCAAATTTGAGCAGGAAATCAAAGTACCAGAAACTGGTAAACGTCAGGGAAGGATAGCGGGAGCATGTCACTTTTGCGATAAGTATTTATACTTGTGCAGTTTTTCGAGGTCTACCAATTAAGCCATTTAAGTAA
>NZ_JAUBTB010000206.1:0-2196 GCF_036704965.1 Microcoleus sp. F10-B2
TTCTATCATGTAGCGCAGGGCGAAAAATTTTGGCTCATATCATACTTTTAACCATTTACAAAACCGGGATGCTCCCCATAGACTTACTGTACATAGATGGTTAAAAAAATATAGTATTGGCGGTCTATCAGGATTGTTAGAAATACGGCAATCAACGGGTAGACCCCGAGTAATTCCCTCGGGCGTAATAGTTGGATTGTCAAAAAAGTTAAGTGATGAGTCATGTGAATTCAAGAGTTATAAGCAAATTGCGAAATGGGTGGAAAAAAACTATAAAATATCACTCAATTATCACACATTATACAAACACTTACACTATCGAATGAAAGCTAAACTAAAAGTACCAAGACCCTCGATTATAAAAAAAGATGAGCAAGCAGCTATCGCTTTCAAAAATACACTCAATAAAATGCTGAAAATGGCTTGCTCGTTGGAGTATAGGACTCCTAATCCAGCAAAAAATGGGGTCAAGTATTGGTCTCAAGATGAAACTAGAATTGGCTGAAAAACGATTGAGAGAAAAAGAATTACAGCTTTGGGAGTTAAGCCTAAAGGTAAAGTTCAATGGAATTTGAAAGCCTTCTATTTATATGGGGCAGTTGCCCCGAAAACTGGAGAAAGTTTTTGGTTAGAGTTCTCACATTTAGATGTCTCTGCTTTCAAATATTTTGAGATCAATTAGCAGAACAATATCCGAACAATTTAAATTTTATCCAATTAGATAATGGGAGATTTCATCATGGTAGTAAGCTAAAAATACCAGATAATGTTATCTTGATATTCCAACCACCCGGAGGCCCTGAATTGAATCCAATCGAAAGAGTATGGCAGCACATTAAACAAGAACTGAGTTGGGAGATTTATGATGATTTAGATGGTCTTAAAGAAAAAGTTTGCGCTGCTCTTAAAGAATTTTCTACAGAGACAATAGCATCTATAGCAATCCTAAATGATTTTCTATATCTAGAGCAATCCTAAATGATTTTCTCTGTGTAAGTATATTGACGTATTTTGGGGAAATCAAATTTATGTTCGTTAGTAAAAAACTCAAATAAAAATTTGACAATCTTAAAAGAGCTACATAAATACCAATACTTTCTTAAAAAGTTTTTAGCTTGTAACCAAATATCTTCAACGGGATTCTGTTGGGGAGCATTGGGAGCAAATAAAATACAAGTAATTGACCAATTCTCAGGTTCTTTGTCACCATTTAGTTCTAATAAAAAGTCTCTAAATTCTCCATATTTATGATAACTAGCTCCATCCCAAATCAAGATAATCTTGCGATGTTTATATTTATTTTGTAAGTATTTTATGAATTTAACTGTTGATTTTCCATCACCAGATGGATGGCTCTGAATATGGAATTCTTTGCTTTGATAATTGAGTGCGCCAAAATAAGTTTATCTATCTTTCTCATTGGTAATTGGGACTTCAATTCGGATTTTTGATTGACCCCAAACATAACCAGTTAGATCACCATGAAGTAGATGACATTCATCTAAAAACAATACTATTATTTCCCCAGACTCTATACCACCCTTGTTTTTAAACAAAATATCGTTAATTTCTTCTGTCTTTTTTTTACAAGTTCTTCATCAAATTTAGGATTGGTTTTTTGAGTTTTTTTCCAACTAATTTTCGCCCGGTCGAAAAGTTCATAGTAACTCTGTTTTGATTTATATGTCACACCAAATTCTCGCTCTAAATAAGTAACCAGCTCATCTAAATTCCAATATTCTTTATTCTTTAACCACTCAATTACTTCAGTATTTTGTCGAGCTGTTAAATACCCTTTTGACCCTTTATGCCCTAGTTTGATTCCTGCGATGCCTTTGGTTTTAAATTGCTTTTTCCAATAACCAATAAAAAACTTACTTACACCCAAAATCTTGCTAATTTCATGGTAGATATTACCTGAGATCGCCATCCTTACAGCTATTGCTCGTTTTAGTTCTCTGGCATCGATATCACTTTTAATGAAAGATTCTAAATAATCTATTTCTTTTTTCCGATCTTTTTGTTGCTGTTGTAAGTTATTCATGTTTTTATTGTCACAATCAAGTATTGCATATAATTGTATCATAGTCTTGATAATGATTTAGGATTGCTATATAGGGATCGCAAATGATTTGTAAATCATCGAGCGTGTATAATGAGAGATGTAAATCTAAGTAGAAGTTGAGATGTCCCTAG
>NZ_JAUBTB010000207.1:0-2167 GCF_036704965.1 Microcoleus sp. F10-B2
ATTTTAGATTTTAGATTTTAGATTTTAGATTTTAGATTTTAGATTTTAGATTTTAGATTTTAGATTTTAGATTTTAGGTAACTGCTCACCGCAACAGTGTTGCGGTATCGCCAATGATGTCAGCGATCGCCGCGCAATCAAGTTGTAGGCGATCTTGCAGAAAAACTTGCCACCCGTCAGAAAGAAGTTGGTGGAAAAGTGATTGATTCAATTTCTGTCAACGAAAAGTTCAGTTGAATTGTAAACCTGGAGGACTACGACCAGATAAAGACAGTAACTCATATAATTGAGCGATCGCTTCCCCACCTTGTAAGCGAACAGTTTCTAAAAAACTAAACATCTGAGCTACTAATTGAGCGCCCCAATCACTGCGCGCTCCTCCAGTTACTTTGCGATGCACGACAACCGGGCGTAAAGCTCTCTCAGCATCATTGTTGTCCGGTTTCACTTCTGGATAGTCTAAAAAAGTGAACCATTCTTTCCAATGACGTTGAATTCGGTTGGCTAATCTTTGGGCATCGGCAGGCCATCCAGTAGTCGGTGGATTGTGTAAAACTGCAAGCAATTGAGCTTCGATCGCCGGACGCCGGTCGGCGATTTGAAAGCGGCTCAATTTCCCAGCATGATAGTCACGATACCAAGTTCTAGCTGTGGCTAAAATCTCACTCACAGCTTGAGCGAACAGACGATTTCCCTCAAAATGGCTGAATTTGAGTGCTTTCAAGTCGCGTTCTATATGGGTGAAACACTTCTGTTTCGCCGCTGCCGACTGCCGATTGTAAGCACTAAAACAATCGCTACTGAGAATGCCAGAAAAATCCGCTCCCAATAACTGTTTGAGTTCGGCACTACTGCGGGTAGGAGCTAACAAGAGCACACAAACTCGATCGCTAGTTGCCACCCACAACCAATACTTGATGCCATCAATACAGTAAGTGGTTTCATCAACGCATCGCACACCCGGTTGTTGTACGTAGCTCAACCATTGCTGATAGATTGGCTGCAAGCTTTCTTGGAAGTAATGCTGCATTTTGGCTAAACTCCCTTGAGAGAGCGGAACCCCCAAGACATGTTCCACAAAATATTCTTGTTTTCGCTTTCGGTAAGTTACCTCCGTACCCCAGCCAGCCCACTACGCTACACAATCTACCACCGTAGCTAAATCCTTCTTTGACACCTGGTGGTAATTGAGAGTATCCTGACCAGCCACAATCTTTACACTGGCATAAGGGGCGACGATATTCTCTAATTTCTACGGGTTGCTCTATCAGTTCGGCTACTTGTTGTACTTTCCTCTTTGCTGTTGTAACTGGTTCCACTGCTGAGAGACACACCGGACATGTTTCTAGTTCTAGCTCAATGATTTTGTCTGGCTCTCCAAATCCATTGCGCGTCTTGCCAGGATGGTCATATTTTGGGCCGCGTTTTTTCCCTTTTTTTCGCTTACTTTTGTCGCTGGGCTTGAGGAGCAGGTCTGCTGATGGTGGAGTGGAACTGTTTGATGAGGTGCGGTTTTTTAGCTTGTCGAGCGCTTCTTTTAACTGTTCGATCTCCTGTTGCTGCTGTTCTATCAACTGCTGCTTTTCTTGGAGTTTTCGTTGTTGCTGTTTGAGCTGCTGTTGTTGCTTGAGTAGCCATTCTGCCAACGACAGCATTACCTGTGCCATGTTCTCTGTTGCGATGGCTATCTCGTATGGTTCGCTCGTCAGTGCAGTTGGTTTTAGCATGGAAGCTACTATACTCTATTTTTGCCTATTTGGCTCAAATCCTTACTACGCTTGCTCATAACTGGGTTCTGAGCCTCCATTGGCAATACCGCAACGCAGTTGCGATGAGCAGTTACGTTTTTGGCTGGCTTTAATCCGTACTCAATCCAATTCCTAAAACCATAGTGATTCCCAATACTCGAATATAAATCTCCTGAAATATTAGTCATTAAATACCAAGTATTACTTTTTCGCTCCCGGAAAAAATCACTGGTTATCTTCCAGTATCTCACCTCGCCAGAACCCGGACAAATGATTTCTTGAATATATCTTGTCTGTTCATTGCCATTAGAAAATACCCGGTCAAATGTTTGCCAGTCACTGTAAGTAACTTCTTCTTTATTCAACCAAGCTTTGTGATTGGAGCGAATTGCCACTACATATTTGAGGTGCAATTTATT
>NZ_JAUBTB010000208.1:0-2164 GCF_036704965.1 Microcoleus sp. F10-B2
ATACACGCAGTGAGGGGGTAAAAGTGAATCGTCAGAGACCAAGCGCGAGTAAAAATACTCAATTATTTCGGTCGCGAATGCGTTAATTACGATCGCCAGCAGTAATCAATCATCACCAAAAATAGTGTAAACTGGCGATTGCGATGAACGCTCAAATCAGGATTCAGCAGCCCATGCAGAAAGCATCCCAGATGAAAGTAGAAGACCTAGATCATCTGGGCTTGATAGCCGGTCTAATTGATGAAATAGGAATTGTCCAAAAAATCAATGAGTTAATAGGCGAACAACCGGGCGAAATAGTCAGTCCCGGCTTGGTAGTCAAAGCCATGATTATCAATGGATTAGGGATGGTTTCCGCCCCACTATACTTATTCTCTAAATTTTTTGAAGGGAAAGCAATAGAACATTTACTTGGCTCAGGAATTGAAGCATCACATTTAAATGATGACCGTTTAGGAAGAGTATTAGATAAATTATATTTAGCCGGAATTACGGAAATATTCACAACCATTGCCCTATCAGCAGCTCAAAAATTCGAGATAAATACCGACACATCTCACCTTGACTCAAGTTCATTTCATCTACATGGCAAATATGAACAAGAATTGCCATCAGTATCTTTTTCTAGCACAGAAACAGATAGCAATCAATCAGATAATTCATCAATCAACCATCAAACATCTCCAATACCAATTCAGCTCACCTACGGCTACTCTCGCGACCATCGACCCGACTTAAAACAATTCATTTTAGACTTAATTTGTAGTGGAGATGGAGATGTACCACTATTTTTACGAGTAGCTTCAGGAAACGAATCAGATAATTCCATATTCGCCTCAATTTGTCAAGACTTTAAAAAACAATTAAATCTCGACAGTTTAATGGTAGCTGACAGTGCATTATATACCGCTCCCAATGCGAGAAATGTTAACCAATTTAAGATGGTTAACTCGTGTACCACTCAGTCTGAAACAAGCACAGCAACTGGTATCTCAATTAAATGAATCAGAATTTCACGGCTCTTCTGTGACGGGATATAGTTGGTCAGAACACACAAGTAATTATGGTGGAATTGCACAAAGATGGTTAGTAGTAGAGAGCAGTTTACGTCGTGATGCTGACCAACGTAAGTTAGAAAAAAACCTCAAAAAAGCTGAAGTTGAGGGTCAAAAAAAGTTGCGAGAGTTATCAAATATTGAATTTGCTTGTGACGCCGATGCCTCAGCAGCAGCAAGTCGTTTATCCAAACAACTAAAATATCATAATTTAACCCAAGTTACTAGCAGACAAGTGACAGCAAAACCAGCTACTAATTCGACCATTTATCATGATAACTCTAGCTCTAGCTTGATCTTTAAAGTTGAAGCTAAACTGGAATTAGATGCTAGTGTGATTGCTAAAGAAAAGAAAGCTAGTGGCAGATTTATCTTAGCTACAAATGTGCTGGATTCAGATCAATTAAATCCTGATGAAATGATTGTGAAATATAAGGAACAGCAGTCGGCAGAGAGAGGGTTTGGGTTCCTGAAAGACCCGCTATTTTTTACGGATAGCGTATTTCTGAAGTCGCCGGAAAGAATCGAGGCCTTAACTTTGGTAATGGGTTTATGTTTGTTGGTTTATACTTTGGGTCAAAGGTTACTCCGGCAAAACTTGCAACTCACTAATAAAACCGTAAAAAATCAGTTGGGCAAAGGAACTAATCGACCTACTTTACGCTGGATATTCCAAATTTTTCAATCGATTCATGCCGTTTGTATTCAAGGGATTCAACAAGTTTCTAATTTGACAGCAGAACGGTTGGCGATATTAAATTTATTTCCAGTCACCTGTCGGTCTTATTATTTTTTGTTGTGAAATGAAGTCGAATATTGATTGGTAAAACTGATTTACATTTAAGTAATTGTAGGTGCAGCAGTGATGTATTATTGTCATAATGCTGGCGATATATGCTGGGAATTAATAGTTAGTAATGATCTGATTTTTGACATTTTATGGGTTAAGAAGATTTAATTCATGCCCTCATGTCAATTTTGAGGAATTCCTAACTGGGTGATGCGATAATTGCACAGATTTTTGGGTGTTTTTACTCACTATTATCTCGGATGATTCACTTTTACCCTCTCAATCCGCGTATGTGCCAGTTGGGGGTGCGGAATGTGGG
>NZ_JAUBTB010000209.1:0-2130 GCF_036704965.1 Microcoleus sp. F10-B2
AACTTTTGTTACCTCTGTGGAAAAAATCCTGAAAGAATTTGGAGAAAACTATGTAATTAATTTTGTCTAGCTACTTATTGCTGCCATTTGGCGCTTTGTGCATCATTACAATGCTAATTTACAACTCTAAACGCCTACTTTCTTTGAATTCAGTTTAATTCTCTTTATCCTTTCCTTCAGGGCACTACCGCTTTCTTAGCTTAGGATCGCGAATTAAATAATTTACACTCTTGAAAGTGGGGTGGGCTCTCGTAGCCCGCCCTTTCTGGACGGTCGGGATGGGCCCATCCCACAAGAACATCACGCATTGTAAGTTAAGTAGGTCGGTATAAAAAAACCAAGCTAAGTAAAGAAATGTTAACAAGCGGAATTGGAGCTGAATTTAAAGCGATTAGTTATATAATTTCCTCGTTGCCCTCTCGCTTCAATTCCATCCATTACTGCGTAGGCAATATCTAGTTCATCTTCAAACATTTGTCCGACCAGTTCATGATTTTTAAGTTGCTGCCATTCCAGTTCAATCTTGTTCATTTCCGAACAGTATTTAGGTAAAAAGAAAATATACAATCCCTGGCTTTCCCACTGAGACCATTTTTGTTGGACATCCAGAGATTTGTGTATGGGACCATTATCTTGAATTATCACTCTGATCCGTCCAGTTAATTTCATTTCATGCCTCAGCTTGTTGTGCTTCATTTTCCATCATAGTGATATATGATTTGCTGCTAAAACTCCCGACAGCCAACCCATATGCGAAACTGACACACGGCTGTAGCAAGCCTAAAATACTAAGTCTTCGCCCCCTTCGTTTCGTTTGCTCTAACCGTTTTTGCGCTCCTATTGGGTAATATGTATATCCAGTGGGACTCCACAAGCAAAAACCTGATTCATCCAGATATTTCAGATCGATTTCTCCCGCCGCCGATGCCAACTCCAACATATCTTGATCTGCCTGTTTTATTGAGCGTTGTAATGGGTCTTGCTTGTCTTTATGGCTTGGTCGGGTTCGTTTCCAAATAATCTTTTTTTTTGAGGATACGTCTTAATCTGTCAGGGCTTAATTTGACCCCACGTTCTTGTTCTAATTTTTGAGCAAGTTGACGACTATTATATCTGCGTGGTTCATTTCTGAGACATTCTTCTAGATGAACAATGTCTGATTCTTTCCATTTTGGTTTGACCCCTCTACCTCTGGTTGACCATAATCCTGTCAAACCCATTTTCACCCACCGATGAATTACTTCTCTAACTGTTTGCTCTCTACAATTAAAATGAGCTGCTATCTCCTCTACATAACATCCCTGGGAGTTTAATCTAATAATTTGTGCTCGATCTTTTACTTTTTGAGATACTGTTGTTGCCGTCCTCAATTCAAATAGTGTTCGGTCTTCTTCTTGATTGAGAAATACTCTTAAACCTGCGCCCATATTTGTTGATTTTGTAAATTAAATCTTGAGTGTTTACTTATCTTAACATAATTTGGTTTTTTTACGCCTACCTACTTATTTAATTCTCATTCCTTAACTTGTTAGCAATGACCTTCGGCATCCTCTACTGTCACAATCGGTTTTTTCGGAATTTTGAGAACAAATTAAGTTACGTTTTAGCCCACATTCCGCACCCCCAACTGGCACACTACGAATTTTGGTTATTCGATCGCTTGAGACTGCCGATCGGTAAGGATTCAGGTCAGGGGGTATTGACAAGTGTGACAGTTGAATGCGAGTATCATAGGAATGCAAAAAGAGCGACCTCCCAAACTAGACAGTGAGAAATTAAGCCAGTTGGCAACAGAGCAACTGGTAGAGATAATTATTGAGCAGGCGAAAGCTATAGAGCAGCTAAAATGCAGAGTAGTAGAACTAGAACAAGAAATAAAAAAGCTCAAAGTTAGTAGAGATATAGACAGCAAAACATCATCAAAACCACCGTCAGGAGACCTCCTCAAAAAAACCGAGAACAAACCAGAGAATCAAGCATTCGAGAGCGAGACTCCAAAACGGAAACCAGGAGGACAACCAGGGCATCCGGGAAAAACCAGAAAAGGGTTTAGCGGGAGCATCCCGGTTTTGCAAAAACCTCAAATGGCTAAGAGGTCGTTGAGGTAAGCACAACGAAGTTTTAGCATTT
>NZ_JAUBTB010000210.1:0-2015 GCF_036704965.1 Microcoleus sp. F10-B2
AATGGCTGTAAGCCTTATTTGGTAACGGTTTTAATTGCTAGTTTGCGTAGGCGTGACAGCTTCGCTATTTCTGAGCCGAATTATGAGGACACGGCAGTGCCGTGTCCCTACCGCGATTAATTGTAGGGACACGGCACTGCTGTGTCGAAAGCTGTGGGTAATATTAATGCCGATGCTACCGGATTTGATATGACACGATCGCGAGTGCCGAAGATGGGTTTCAACTACAAGCCCCACAGGCTGGACAGATAAAGCTTTTAGTATCTTTATCACTCCGACAAGGGATTGCTAATACGTTTCTACCGAAAATGCGATCGACAGATCCTACTTGTCGATCGTACCATGAGTTAAGAATACCTGAATCAGAGAGTTTGATGTATGGGTAATGCTCGCTACACTTGCCACAAATTCGCATTCCCCACTCGGTTCCGCAATCCTTGCCACTCTTACAATCACAACGGAAGCACTGCCTATCTAGAGGCTCAAGGCGATCGCTTTTCTTGTAACAGGTTGGACAAGTTAACAATGGCTTAAATCGTTCTTCTGTTCGAGCCGGGAAGTTCTTCAGATTCTCTAATTCAAGTAGTTCTCCTTTAGCTCTCGGTCCACGAGCTTTAGCTTGATTAATTAGTTGTGAGAGACGATTATCAAAATCCACCTGTTCTTCTGGTTTAGGTGAACAAAGTAATTTACAATGTCGTCCTTCCTTAAAAATCCATGAATTTTCTTCCAGCAGTGACGGATGTATTGGCTCCTCAATTGTTAAAGGATAGATTTGACAGTATTGGCTATAGAGCCACCATTGGATAGCACGAGCAATACGCTCAACACTGAGAATATCTAGTGGGCTGACAGGTAATACAGCCAATGGTTTTTTTTCTGTAAGATAGTCGTTTCCTAAACTATTAATCTGTTGTTGGACTAACTGAGGTAACTTCTGTCGCTCATCCTCAGTTCCTGGATACAGAATTATTACTGTGCCGTTCGGATTTTCAGAACAAGCCGAACGAAATTCGTCAATAATAGGATTAATTACATTTGCATCTTCTGTAGCAGTTAAGGGGAGCATTAATGGAATTAATTTCAGATGTTGAATTTTGTCTGCTTCCAATAAAATAGTTCCATCATGCTGCCAGCTCAAAGTTATGCTACCTCTTGGGCTGTTGAATTGAATCGAGCTACCCAATTGCAAATCAGACAGATCATCAACCTCAAATCCTATCCCTCGATCATCTGTTCCGTTACCTGTTAAAGCACGGCTAACGAGAAGTAAACAGAAAGCTTCAAACCCCTTAAAGCCTTGTTTATAGGTTTCAAATATCTGTTGGGGAGTCTGTGCGTGGCCACGCTTCCAGGGCATCCAAGCTTGCCACAACCTGTCAACATAGCGGTAATGCCGATCGTTAATCAGAATATTAGTTCGTTTGAGGGTATTGCCCACAGTTGCCTGTTTGGGGATAGCACGATATAACTCAGTATCTAGCAATCCTCGTAGCTTGTATTGCAACTGTTTCAATAGTTTGAGTGTCTTTTCCGCTGTTTTCAGGGCAGTTCCGTCTTGAAACTGATCGCCCCAAAGGCTACAAATTCGGTTTTGGTTTCGCCAATAAATTTTTTGAGTAGTGTCTTTAGAGAAGTCATCTGCTTGCTCTAACTCTCTTTTAAGAGCCTTCACTTCGATAATTCGTTTCTGGAGGTATTCCAGCAGATGATCAATTAATCGAGCGGTGACTTTGTTCTCATAAATATCTACCAGGTCTTCTCGGATCAGACATAAAACTCTCTTCGGACGTACATTCCGAAACGTTCGTTTCTCCCAGTCTTCTGTATGAGCAGACAAAAACTCTGTAGCATGGGGCGAAATTCTTTGCACGCGGGAGACAGGTAATCTGTCGGTTTCCATCTTGAGATAAGTTCTTGGACGATGACAAATTTCCTCAATAGACATCTCCAAAATAGTAACACTTCGTGGTAATATCACATCATAAAGCTTTTTTGACACAGAAACATGAGCG
>NZ_JAUBTB010000211.1:0-1988 GCF_036704965.1 Microcoleus sp. F10-B2
CCCACATTCCGCAGATGTGGGTCGGATTTCTTTATCAGTTGTGAAAACTTGGAAGCCAAACACTTTTAGGCTGAAATTATACAGTTTTAGCATTACAGAAGGTTGTCAAATTTACCTAAACTAAGTAAGTTGAAATAATTGGCTTTTTTTCATATATTCATGTTGCTATTTTATCGCGGTTGCTCATATTTTGAAGCAATGAAACTTATGCCAAGAGCAAATTGTCTTGACTAATTAATGAAAATTATTCACAAATATCTACACCTCGATCGCAATCGTTATTCACTTGAAAATATTAAATAGTATTGACAGCAATACTCTCCTAAATGCCGCAAGATATCTTGGTGTTCTTGGGTTAAATTGCTGACCTGCTTCGAGCCATTTATCGTCACTAAGTGCACAGCCTGAAACACCTGAAATATCCAGCGCATTGTCGGTTTATCGGTCAATTTCTTTACCTGATTTTTCACTTGCTCATTGGTAGCTTCTAATTGTTGTCTCAATTTCCTTTGCGCTAAATTATACACTAACAAACACAGTCCCATTATCATTCCGATTGCTTCAACTCGCTCCGGCTTTTTCACGAATACGCTGGAAGTAAAAAATAACGGATCTTTGATAAATCTAAATCCTCTCTCATTACTTTGCTGCGCTTTGTATTCCGATAATACCTGTGAATTGCTCACTACTTTAGGCTCTAAAATATTTGTGGCTAATATAAATCTCCCAGCTTTGACTTTTTCCGCTTCGATTGCTGAAATTCGGGGTTCTATTTCACCTGTTACTTGATAGACTATTGTCTGTGTCTCGCTCGATTCTTTGAGCTTTCTTTTTGTTGTTTTAACTGGCTCTTCTTGGCATTTAATTTTTGTTATTTGGTGATATTTCCATGAGTTTGATAACTTTTTTATTGCAACTTCTGCATCAGTAATACAAGCAAACTCTTGCCTGGATAGCTTACGCAGTGTGATTTTGGCTGATTCTAACTGTTTCTCTACTTGTTTGACTATTTTTTTAAGGTCTGCTTGTTTTCTGATTTCACTTTCTATGACTAGCCATCTTTGCTTGATGTTGCCATACTCACTGGTTCTGGCTGCTATTTTATAGCCTTTTATTTGAGAATCTTCCCAGTCACTATCTTCTATGTTGCAGATTTTATTTTGAGCTGATTTTATGCTTAACGGCACTCTGGTTATCCATTTCATTCCTGCCATTGCTGACAAATTTTCTGCTGTGTATAAGGCACTATCTGCTACACAGATTCCATCAAATGTCCACTGATTTTTAAACTCTTTCAATCTTGACACAAAGACACTTTTATCATCCGCGTTCCCGTCATCTATTTTCAGATACAATGGTACGTCTCCATCCCCACTTACGATCGTATCAATGATAAATTGTTTGAGCTCGGGTCTTTTATCTCTTGAGTAGCCGTGAACGATTTTTATGGTTTTCATGGAAGATTCTGTATCCTCAGATTCTGCCTCAACTTCCTGGCTCTTTTCCTGACATTTTTTGTATGCTCCCTCTACTGATATTGAACTGCTGTCTAGATGAACGCTTTTCATTTCTACTTGAAATTTTATCACTGCTTTCAGGGCAATTGCTGTGAATAACTTTGTCGTTCCCGCTTGATAATATTTGTCTAATGCTCTTCCGATTCTGTCATCCGGCAAATTGTTCGGCTGTTATTCCTTTTCCGATTAGATGTTCTGTTGCTTTTCCCACGAAAAATGTATCAAATAGGTAGATTGGGGCGCTCAAAAATCCCAATCCGTTCAAAATCATTGCTTTCATTACTTGTCCTGGGCTGACAGTTTCTTTAACTCTTATTCCCACTTTTTTGTTGACTTCTTCTACCAATTCCATTTCATCTATAATCCCCGCTACTATTCCCAAATGGTCTAAATTTACGATATTTATAGCTTCAGAGGGCTTTTTCATAGTTTTGAAGGTTGCTATACGGGCACAAATTATTATACCTTAAA
>NZ_JAUBTB010000212.1:0-1974 GCF_036704965.1 Microcoleus sp. F10-B2
TAAACGGAACTTACCCACAGGCTCGTTCGCTCCTAGGGTTCAAACCCAGAACTCACGGGAAATCGGGGTGAGAGCCCTTACCTGATACATGACTACAAATTCAGCGTAACTCCCAGTAAATCGAAGGCTTTCTGCTGTAAAGGGCTCGGTATTGTCAACTTATCAAAGCTAACTGAAACTCCCCCCAATTTAGGCTGTACTCGATTTTTAGTAATCGTCGCCAAATTCGTGAGTAACGTCCGGAAACTTTGAACTGGAAAATTTTCCTCAGTCCGTTGAGTTGAAGCCTTTCGTTTTGCCGGAGTTTGAGATTTATTCGGGACAACCACATCCATTGATTCTGAGGTATCTAACCACTCCTCGGACTCGAATAGCAACGGTGCTAATCTCTGTCGCATCTGCCATTCCACATAATAAGCCAACAAACATAAAAACACGTGCGATCGTACCCGATGAGCCAAACGATGATAAATCGGACGCACCTTCAAATCAATAGTCTTATAACAGCGAAATGCTTGCTCGACAACAGACAAACCCTTGTAGGCTTTCACCGTTGAAGAGTCATCTAACATTGACCTGGCAACTGAAGTACGAATCACGTACATTCCATCTAAATTAGCTTCTGCTTCAATTTTCTCGCGGTTGCGTTCGTAACTGAAACTGTTGTCAGCGATCGATAAATTAAAATGCTTTGCTACCTGATAGCGATTGATGATTTTCCCGACCCTTACCCCTATTTTTTCGGCTCCCACCAACCTCCGATTTGAGCGAGTTGTTGCCACGACGATTTTGTCTAATTCTTTCTCAGTTGCCTGTAGTAGTGCTTCTCTTGTAGCCGCTCTTTCAATAGCTAAAAACGGATTGCGACAGGCGATTAACCTTTCTCCGGGATAATCTGGGGATTGAATTGCAGCTAAATTTCTTTGGTCAAACAGTGACAGTTGTATTGCCTCTTGTTCTACTAACTCTCGAATTTGCGGCGCTCTTAATGCTGTAATCCAGTCTAAACCCTCTACCCCCTTTAATTCTTCTTCAAGACGAGCTGAAGTAAGTACGCCCCGATCGCCCACCAATACTAACCGTTGAATACCAAACCGAGTGCGGACTTTTTCTAGGATCGGACTTAAGGTTTTAGCATCATTGACATTACCTTCAAAAACTTCGACAGCAATCGGGCATCCCGCAGCGTTACAAAGTAATCCAAAAATTATTTGTAACTTCCCTCTCTTTTTGTCCCGTGAATAGCCGTATTGAGCCAGGGGACAGGTGGTTCCTTCAAAATATGTGGAAGTAACATCGTAGAGAATTAGGCTGCCTTCAGATAGGTGTTTTGCTGCTATTCTTTGTTCGATTTCCTGTTGTCTATCTGACAACCAATCCATTGCTTCATACAGCTCATCGACATCAGCATCTTGAACTTTTAAGATTTCACAGAGGGTGCTATTACAGGCATCTGCGGATAATCCGCGTGCTGTGGCTAATTTTGAGGCGGGGTCGATAATTCGTGCTACTATCATTGCTGTGACTAGATCCCGTTGGCGACTGGTTCGCTCGCTAATTAATGATTCTAGCCCGATATTTTTGAGCGTACCTAACACGGCGGCTACATGGCCGTGGGGTAATGAACTTTGGATGTCAAAGGCAGATTCGAGACTAGAAATAGCGGTGCCACCTTTGAGTAAAATTCGCAGTCCTTCAATGGCATCATCGGGCAATTTTGAGAGGTTAGCTAGGGTACGCTTGCGCACTTTTCCATCCTCTCGGTAGGATTGACGTAAGAGGACGGCTGGTGGGGAATTGCGGTTGGGGACTCTTTCGATGTGCATGACTACAATTCTCTCACACTCTCGAGCCAAACAATCTTAAGAAAATCTGAATTTACATGACTACAGTCGCGAGCCGATCGAAGTGGGCAAACCTATAGCTCGTATGCGCGAGCTCTCTTCGGAACTACCCCGCAGGGGGTAAGTTCCG
>NZ_JAUBTB010000213.1:0-1964 GCF_036704965.1 Microcoleus sp. F10-B2
CTAGAGCGCCAGTCCAGTAAAAGAGGTTGACAAAAAGCCAAAAATATGATGGTCTATAAAAAACTAGCTGGGAAAGCGCGTGCGATCGAAGTAAAAGTAAGCTCTTGGGGGTTGCTAGCACTGGCTAGAGACGAAGAATGGTCGAGCGAGCAATCCACACGCCTGGATGCGTGGTGTCCTGCATACAAGTCGATCGAAAAATATTAATCCCCAAGGCGCACACCCGCAGGTTCGAGCAAACAACCCAGGCGTAAACTACCCAAAAACCAAACAATGCGTCCACCAATCTGGAATCCCCACATCGAATTGTCCGCAAGCGAACAAAACGTAGCCTCGCGCATTCGGAAGGCAAAGTTGTTCTTATTTTTGAGAAACATTAGCCACCAATTATTTGATGAAGAGTTTCAAGTAGAACTAGCAACTCTGTTTAAAGACTTGCTCAGTAGGAAAATGCCCGATCGTACCAGCACAAATAGCTTTAGCAATTATTCTACAAGCTTACACAGGAGTTTCAGATGACGAAGCAATTGAAGCAATGCAAATGGACAGAAGATGGCAATTGGTGTTGGATTGTTTGGATGCAGAACAAGCTCCCTTCGGCAAAGGTACTTTAGTTAGATTTCGGGCAGTCTTAATCGCAAAAGGGGGCGATCGGCGGCTGGTAGAAAAAACAATTGAAATTGCTAAAAAAACCCAAGGATACAGCGAGGGTTCCTTGAGAGCAGCCTTAGATTCAAGTCCTTTATGGGGAGCAGCCCGAGTCGAAGACACCTATAATCTGTTAGGTCATGCACTCAAAAAATCCTTAGAAATAATTGCCAAAAGTACACAACAGGATGTCGGGACGCTCGCAACGCAAGCCGGAGCAGAAATTGTGGCAGCGAGCAGCCTCAAAAAAGCCTTAGATTTAGATTGGGATGACCCGAGTGCTAGAGAGCACGCATTAACCACAATTTTACAAGCACTCCACCAAGTAGAAAGCTGGATCGAATCGCAATCTGACCTAACACAAAAGACAGCAGAATCAGTAAAAAGCAGCTTGGCATCGGCCAAAGAAATAGAAAAACAAGACATAGAAAGGAGGGACGATGGCAGCCCAAAGCTTCGTCAGGGCGTGGCTCCCAACCGCCGGATTGCCATAGAAGACCCTGATATGAAACACGGACGAAAAAGTCGTTCAAAAAAGTTTGATGGATACAAACGCCACATCCTCAAAGACCTAGATACAGGAATGGTAAGAGCCGTAGGAGTAACACCTGCAAATGTAGCAGAAGCTAGTGTTACAGAAGGACTAGCAATTGATTTAGCGTCCCAAAAAGTTGAGCTAGGAGAGTTGCATATCGATCGAGCTTATTTAACAAGCCATTGGGTCAAAGAACGCTCAGCAAGCTTGACAATAATTTGTAAATCTTGGCGAGTCCGCAACGGCAAATATTTTGATAAAACAGCTTTCAATCTCGATTGGAACGAGAGTGTAATCCGCTGTCCCAATGGCATCAGCATACCATTTACCGCAGGAAAAACAGTGCGATTTCCCCAAAAGCAATGTCAGATTTGTCCGCGGCGAACTCAATGTACAGCTAGTTCTAAATGTCGGAGTGTTTCCATTCATCCAGACGAGCCATTATTGCAGGAGTTGCGCGAGCGCCAAACCACAGTAATCGGCCGTCAAAAATTAAGAGAGCGAGTGAGTGTCGAACACAGTTTAGCTCACATCGGTCAGTGGCAAGGAACACAAGCCCGGTACTTGGGACTGCGCAAAAATCTGTTCGATATGCGTCGGATGGCAGTGGTTCACAATCTCCATGTTTTGGCAAGAATGTTTCAAAATCAACAGATATCAGCCTAGCTAAAAAGATACCTTAGTCGCAGATTATATTTTTCCTATCGCTGGCTGGCCGGATTTATTAAGAGCAAAAATCGGCTGAGATTTCGTATGGCAATCATTGAAGAGACACTGCATA
>NZ_JAUBTB010000214.1:0-1942 GCF_036704965.1 Microcoleus sp. F10-B2
GAAGATCCTGAGTTTGAAACGTTCTACACTAAGAACATTCTGCTTAACGAAGGCATTCGTGCTTGGATGGCTCCTACGGATCAACCCCACGAAAACTTTATCTTCCCTGAAGAAGTTCTGCCTCGCGGTAACGCACTTTAAAAAAATCTGGATTTGGATTTCAGATTAATTTAATATTTTTAAATTGAAATTGAAATCCAAATCCCTATTCCCCGGCGCAGGCGCGGTACTCTCGTGCCCTACTAGGGAACAAAAAAACCCAAAATCCAAAATCTAAAATCGTTGGAGGTTCTACCGCGTGGTAACGCTCTCTAATTCTTACGTAAGCGGTCGCGACCAAGAATCCTCCGGGTTCGCTTGGTGGTCTGGCAACGCTCGTTTGATCAATCTCTCCGGCAAACTGCTGGGCGCTCACGTCGCTCACGCTGGCTTGATCGTTTTCTGGGCTGGGGCAATGACTTTGTTTGAAGTCGCTCACTTTATCCCAGAAAAGCCCATGTACGAACAGGGCTTAATCTTGATGCCCCACATCGCTACTTTGGGTTGGGGCGTCGGCCCCGGCGGTGAAGTCACGGATATCTTCCCCTTCTTCGTAGTCGGTGTTCTTCACTTGATTTCATCTGCTGTTCTCGGTTTGGGCGGCATTTATCACGCCGTTCGCGGCCCGGAAGTTCTCGAAGAATACTCTTCTTTCTTCGGCTACGACTGGAAAGACAAGAACCAGATGACCAACATCATCGGCTATCACCTAATTTTGTTGGGTGGCGGTTGCTTGCTGCTGGTGGCTAAGGCGATGTTCTTCGGCGGTGTATACGACACTTGGGCTCCAGGCGGCGGCGACGTGCGTATTATCACGAACCCCACCCTCAACCCGGCTGTGATTTTTGGCTACTTGGTTCGCTCTCCTTTTGGTGGCGAAGGCTGGATAGTCAGCGTCAACAACATGGAAGACATCATCGGCGGTCACATCTGGCTCGGCCTGATTTGTATCGCTGGCGGTGTTTGGCACATTTTGACCAAGCCTTTCGGCTGGGCTCGCCGCGCCTTAATCTGGTCTGGCGAAGCTTACCTGTCTTACAGCTTGGGCGCTTTGTCCCTGATGGGCTTCATCGCTTGCTGCTTTGTCTGGTTCAACAACACTGCTTACCCCAGCGAATTCTACGGCCCGACGGGCCCGGAAGCTTCTCAAGCGCAAGCTTTGACCTTCCTGATCCGCGACCAACGCTTGGGTGCTAACGTCGGTTCTGCACAAGGCCCCACCGGTCTGGGTAAATACCTGATGCGCTCTCCTACTGGCGAAATCATTTTCGGCGGTGAAACGATGCGTTTTTGGGATTTCCAAGGCCCTTGGTTGGAACCCTTGCGCGGTACTAACGGTTTGGACTTGAACAAAATCAAGAATGACATTCAGCCTTGGCAAGCTCGCCGCGCGGCTGAATACATGACTCACGCTCCTTTGGGTTCTTTGAACTCTGTGGGCGGCGTGGCGACTGAAGTTAACTCGTTTAACTTTACGTCTCCGCGTTCTTGGTTGTCTTGTTTCCACTTTGTGATGGGTTTCTTCTTCTTGGTCGGCCACTTGTGGCACGCTGGTCGCGCTCGCGCGGCTGTCGCTGGCTTTGAGAAGGGTATCGATCGCGAAAATGAAGCGGTACTTTCTATGCCAAACTTAGACTAATCGATCGAATTTATTTCTGATTTGATTGTCTAGTTGAAAAAGGCTCCTGCTTAACGGCAGGAGCTTTTTTTCGATCCAATATCTGGAAAATCTGGAAAAAGCTGCGGATTTTCGATTCATCGACCGTTCTGGCTAGTCGGTTAACCGCAGATCCAATCCTAGACGATTGGTAACAAGTTAAGCTAAGAAAGCATTTGTCAATCAGCAATTATGCTCGAGATTTACTCGGATTTTGGGCTCAAAACTGAGATTTGGGCGATCGTG
>NZ_JAUBTB010000215.1:0-1896 GCF_036704965.1 Microcoleus sp. F10-B2
ATAATATTGCTTTTAAATGTGTGTGATTTTTGACGCTCGGAGGACAACTTCATCATACCCTAGTTCAGCAACGCCGAATAAATAAGTCTAGGGGATTGGCCCTGGCTGCCTCATCAATAATGACTGTCTCAAAAACACTATCAACATTTCCAGTTGTGGACTCCATTTCTTTGCCTACTGCCTGCTGACAAGTAGCTGCCAAAACAACGGTGTAATTTCGCAGCATTTGCCGGACGCCATTAGGGTCGCTTCTCAAGTCGTTCAGGTATTCCTCTACAACAGCTTCGACTCCAGACTGGGATTGACGCACTTGCTCTGTTAGTGCCTCTCGCACTTGTTCTAATAGAGATTCGATCTCAGGATTTGCAACCGATGCGGTTATTGAATCATTTGCTCTAGGAGTAAGTTGATCTAAAAGTCTGATTTGGAGGGCGGCCAAATCATTGAGAAAAGGAGGCTCACCAGGAAACTCGAAATTATCCCAATCGGCTGCTGTTTCTAGAAGGCGGCGATCGCCATCCGATAACAACTTTAATGATTCAAGGCGACGCAGAGTTTTGTATGCAGCAGTCGGCCCGTCATCAGAGAATGAAATTGGTTCAATGCGGAGCGATTTGATTGCTTTAATTGCTAATTCTCTAGCTTCGTTATTGATTGAATAATTGGTGGAATTTCCTAATGTAAGGGTACGGCTTTGTTCTAAGAGGCGATCGCTAAGTTCTCCCGAAATCCTAAGTTTTGTCAAATTGTAAATGTCTTCTAGCAATTTTGCTGTTTGCTGCAAATTTCCTGGAGTCAGTACATAACCCGTGACGAGATTTTGTACCTGACGCAACAAAGCTGTCTCTGGCAGTTCAGACCAGCTAGCCCGTTCAGCTTCAAGTGCCTCAATTCGCTCTCTACGCCAGCGATCGACATTATCTGGGGCATCGCTACGACTAGATCTACCTCCAACGCGAACTGCCGGAAGCCCAAATATAACGGTTCGTTCTGCCACATTTTCAACTGCATCATGCTGGTAACTGGTCAGGAGCAAACGGTGGGAAACTGTGCCATTTCTGTTCTTTTCAATTTCAGACAGAGAGGCTTGAATCGCAGTAATAACTTTGGTTTTACCTGTTCCTGGTGGACCTTGAATTAAAGCAATATCCGGCGTATTAATAGCGACCTGCAGTGCCTCTTTCTGACGGGAAGTGGGGGAACCCTGAAAAGCTTATTTTACGGTTTTATCTAGTAGCTTATGCTGGCGATAATTTGAAATGGGAATTTTTTGATCTTGTAATATCAGCCCGAGTTGAGGCATAGGGCAGGTTGCTGTTCGGATCAGCTCTTCGGCACGTTTACGCCGATTTAAGCGGGTGCGATCGCCTTGAAGAGAAACATACAGAAATCCGTTTGGCGGTGGAGAGAGCAATTCATCTGGATTAGATGGGCGGATGTCCAGAGTCAGTTTTTGGGGATCGATATCACTGATTTGTCCAAAAAACAGCTTCTGGCTGCTAGCAACACTTTCTAAACTGCTCAAGTCAGGTTCTTGATCGCTCGCTTCCAGAGGAAACTCAGATAGATCCCTCAATGCCTGCAACCTTTCCTGCAAATTCGCCTTTTTTTCAAGGTGGAAGCGACGATCGCCCGACGCTAACATTTCTTCAGAGGAGTAAGCGATCCAGCCAATCTCATGTGCTTTTTGGACGATCGCCTTTTCCTCCAATTCGTTATATTCCCGCCATAAGGACAGATAAGTATCTGCATTTCTGGTAAGTGTGTCTAGTTCTGTTTGGATGCTTCCTCGTAGTGTCCCCGCGATCGACATATCACAGCAGGGTAAGAGCATCTCAATCAGTCTTGACAAAAGGATTTGAGAAGAAGCATCATGTATTCATCATTCATTGCAGC
>NZ_JAUBTB010000216.1:0-1787 GCF_036704965.1 Microcoleus sp. F10-B2
AAGTTACTAAAAAAGATATTCATAACTGGTTTGCTCATTGTTGCTACTGTACCTCATGACCATAGGAAACGCTATATCTCAATGCTGTATTAACAAAAATAGCCAACTGCAAGTGATTTTTCAGTTCCAAGCGCGCTAACAAATGCGTCACGTGAGTTTGAACACTTCCTTCCGCAATATACAAATTTTATGCAATTTCGCGGTTGCTTGCACCGTTGCTAATTAAATGCAACACCTCTTGTTCGCGAGGCGTTAATTGAGATAAATCTTGTGGAGGTTATTTGCTATCAGTGCTTGAGTCATGAACCTTTGCGATTAACTTTTCCAGCCATTGTGGCGCTAATTGAGTATAGCCGCGTATGGCGAGCCGAATAGCTTGCAGCAACTCATCAATCGGCATATCTTTAAGCAAATAACCGTTCGGTTAGGCTCCCATCGAATCAGCAATATATTGGTCGTCATCAAAGGTACTCAAAACTATAACTTGGGTATCTGGAAATTGCTCACCAAAGATCTGCGTCTAAGTCCATCCAAAATGCCTCTTGTTGTCCTCCTAAAATTAACAAAGTAGTATTTTAAACGTACCAGACTTGATCCACTAGAAATAGGAAGAAAGACAAACAAGCGATCGTCCACCGCCCCACTTTTTCAAATAAAAAGCAAGTGCGGATTAATACAATTAAGTACACCGTGAGTAAAATGTGGAGATAACCTAACGTTGCTCCTTAAAAAATCCAGGCAATTTCAATGCAAGTATCAAGCAATTTTAACGCAGTTGGACTTTTTGGCAACATCAATCCCATTCCTCCCAGCAGTGCTAAGATCGGAATGTGTGGGAATGGTAGATGTTGCTGCTCAAAAGCTTCCATTAGGGCAAAAGAACCGCAACTGACAAGCATCACCCATTCGGTGTATAGCAAGCATCCAAGCATCGAAACGGTTGGGGTTGGAATTTTAGTAAGCCATTCATAGGGTGAGTCGATCGCGTGGTGTTTCATTTCATTAAGACGCACGCTTTACGGCGACAGCACAGCCAAAGATAAATTAGACCTCTTGCGAAAGTCTCAGGGGAGCGCTAATTTGTATTCAAAAAAAGTTCATAATTATCAATACCAGCTATCAAATTAAATCTTAATCCGAAGCGTTTTCTTCGATTCCGATATCTTGATGAAAGTATTCTAAATATCTTTAAACTTCGATGTATATTTTCAATAATAATTCTGGCTTTTGCTAGTTGCCGATTGAAAACTTTTTCGGCTTGGCTCAGTTTTTTGTTTTTGGTTTTTTCGAGGGGTGTTCTACTATTAAAATGAATCTTTTTGATGCCTTGATAACCTTTATCACCTAGCAATTCAAGTTCTTTATTCATCCAGATCTTGCTTTTTTTAAACAAACTAAAATCATGCGTTTTCCCGTTACTAAAAGCTGTACATATTATTTCGGCACTTTTTTGGTTGGCTAAAACTTGCGATTTTATTGTATGATATTTTTGCTTCCCACTATAATACTTATTTTGCTTTTTTTGGGGACGCTCTATTTCATGCTCTGACACATCCACCGTATCCGCTCAATAAATCGGGGTAACAGCAAAAAAAGAAGGTTCACAATCTAGGCACAGCATGGTAGAATATGACGTATTATTAATCATAAAATCAAGGATGTCATAATTTTTTTTAGCCACTAAAGTCACAATTAACCGTGGGTTTATACGCTGGGGGGGTGACAAAGAGGTTTAGGAGATAGACCGAATAAGGGTTGCAGCCCGTATACCCTGTTGATAAAAGCGA
>NZ_JAUBTB010000217.1:0-1638 GCF_036704965.1 Microcoleus sp. F10-B2
GTTTTCGCTTCCTATTTCCATCTTTCCATCTTGTTTGCTTCTGTGTGCGATCGTTCTTTTGAGCGAAGGGCGATCGCCTTTTTTACCTATTCCAATTACCAATTGCTGCAATGACTATCCTTAGAATTTCGCTTCCTGTCTATTCTAAAAACTGGGACACTCTTTCTGAACGAGGCATTCTCGAAGTTGCTACATCTTCCGATACTGATACTCTTTCTGAGTCTTATGAAAAACTTAAGCCTCAGATTGCTGAATTGATGGCTAACTGCCAATCCGAATCGCAGATTGTTGTCGAACTCAAGCAAGTTAAGAATGAGCTTCTTCAGAAGAAAAAACAAGTTCAGCAACTTGCTTCAAAGATTGAGCGAGCTAACAAACAGTTAGAGCGACTGACGGCTTTTTTAGCTGCTTTTGGTATTCGAGCTTCGGATATCAACTTGAATATCACAACTACTGCTATCTCTCAGTTTAAGCCTGTTGAAGTTATTGATGTTTCCGAGTATGAGGACGATGGGGAGGTGGAAGTAGACCCCCTCCCTTTTGATTATCAACGTTCTTCTCATGAGTTTTGATATGGAACAATTTGATTTGCAGTCTCAGTTAGTTGCTGCTCAAGCTGAGATTGCACGACTTCGTGAGGACAATGAGCAGATGCGCGATCGCGTTCGCGCCCAGACTGAAATCATCAATCGAGCTAAGGACATTAACCCTGTTGCCCGTCCTAGCTTTAAAAGAGTTCTTGCATTGGCTCGAGCTGCTTGCCTCGACTTGTGCAAGTGTCCCGCTGGTGGTTGGTTTCTTAGCATGGGGCAGCGCGTCCGCAAGTTTAAAACTCTCGGTCAAATCTGGGACATTCTCTGTTTAGATGATTGGTTTTTAGATGATTTGTTTGGAGACTTTTTGGTTATCAATCCTTGCAAACAAAGGCCTCGCGATTTTGATTGGGACAATTCTCGTGCTGGTGGAATTTTAACTCAAGTTCAGAACTTTTTTGAGACTTGGCATAATTTTGCTGGTGCAATTCCTTTTTCTTTTGAATAACTGCCTGATGATGGCTGTGTGACTCGGCGGCCGAAACTCGTTTTGAGTAGCGGATTGAGTCCAAATCATCCGTCGGTCAATTGAATACTGATTTAGGGCTTTAATGAAGAAACAAGCTGTAATGGCTTTTCTACTTTCTCAAGCTCGGTCATTATTCGATTGACTGCAATTTTTCCCCTGCAATTTATAGCTTTAAGAGTGAATTAGGCTTAGCTGCCTTTGGGTGATTCATAAGCTTTGCTGTGGGGATTTGGAAATTATCACCTGTAAAAATTTAATGCAAATTATCGGACTTGACATTAGCAAGGCTTCAGTTTCTGCTTGCCTTTTGCTAGAAAAACCAACTGAACCTCGACAATTTTATTACGATTGCGACTTTCACAAGTTTGATGCTACAGCTTTTGGAATTTCTGGATTGCTGGCATTGATTGGCGGCGACATAGATAACACGATCGCAGTGATGGAGCCGACGGGGGTAAACTATCAAATTTTGTGGGGAACTCAGCTCGCCAGGGCCGGTGTAGAAATTCGTCTTGTCGGTCACAAGGAATTGCGAAGTTTTCGCGAGCACCACCTCGGACTTCCCGATAAAGATGA
>NZ_JAUBTB010000218.1:0-1613 GCF_036704965.1 Microcoleus sp. F10-B2
GGAGGAAAGAGGAAGAAGGAAAGAGGAAGAAGGAAGGAGCCAGAAGAAGTGTTTTTACAAATATGAGATGCTCCCCCGCAATGGACAATAATTATTTAGTTAAAATTTTAAACTCTGCCAATTAATACTCGAAATATAATAGCAATATAAGAAGAAAAATTATCCGGCTTTAAGAAGTTCAGAAAATCTTAAGGTTATGATTTGATCTGCTCAAGTCGGGTTATAGTTAAGAGTATTAAGAATATTTTTTTAGTTATTTGCTAATTCACAAAACCACGTTTTTGTCAACCTAATTTAGATGCGTTTACCCTGGTAGTCTGGGTTGTCCTTGTAACCGTACTTGCCTATTCCCAGACACTTAGGCTTGCCGTTAAGCGATTTACCGTCCAACTGTTCCCAGAGGGCGTTGTGGCGCTTGGGGAAGCGCAAGGTAAGGGAACCTTTGTCGGAATACAGGGTTACATCGCACGGTTGGGGACGCTTGTCAGATCTCATGTGTTTTGCTGCAAAGTGTTGGTTTGTCAAGGTTTTAAATTTTCTAGACTGTTTATAGATTATTGCTCTAGTCTCTATTTCTAGAAGTAGCCGCCTGCTTTTCAAAACAGTATAACCATCATTCATAACACGCAGCTTGATGTTTGTTATGAATTTGAGATGTTGGATGACATCCAAAATCCCCGAACTCATACCATTTTTTTAAAGATGTGATAGAGATAAAGAATGTAAAATCCAAGACCCTCCGGTCAGAAAACCAATGACACGATCGGTGAAAGACACCAAAATTTCCTGGACTCTTATGCGGAGTTCGTCCAGATTACTAAATACTGACCAAGCTAAAAAATCTTTCAGATATTCCCACACTCTTTCTGTGGGGTTTACGGACGGACAAGCCGGAGGCTGAAACAGTAAAATGATCTTGTCTGGTAATTGAGATGATCTTAAATTATGAGCGGGTGCGTTATCTACTTGAATGATGTGTAATTCATGAGGATATTGTCTTGACAAAAGTTGTAAATCGGCTTCAAAACAAACTTTATCTAAATGCGAAAACTCCCCCAAAAAAAAAATCCCGTAGCGCTCGATACTACCCCATACAGCCAAAAACACTCAAATTTCCATTGATGCTTTCCGATGGGTTTGACGCCGGAAAGCGTCAGGCGCAGACGAATTGTATGCAGTCCTATCCTATCGTTCATCACTACACCAAAAAGTAACTTTTTTATATTTGTTTACTTGTGGTGAAGCTTTGTATAGTAAAGCTTTTATCAGGTTATGCTAGTTATTTTTGAATTCATTAATTGCCGTATATTTATGAGAAATACTGCGAGGTCTGGAAATTTTTAATTTACGTTTTAATTCACCTATAACTAAAGAATATACAGCCGGTAACTACTGGCTATTCCTTTAATCAACCAGAGCCAGAGATGAACTTCTAGCAGGACTCTGAAATCTGGGAGGGTCTCTCAACTCTTGTTGCAATGAAGCTGCTATTTCAACTGAGAAGTTTTTTGGGCGGCCAAAAACAGAAGAGATTTTTGTAAGGATTCAGGTCAAAAATAGTTGAGTGAGAGCCGAAAAATATGGTAATGTAGTCAGATGAGCGAAAAATCAGA
>NZ_JAUBTB010000219.1:0-1610 GCF_036704965.1 Microcoleus sp. F10-B2
TTCATTCAATCATTCCTCTTTCATGATCGTCGCTCTATTTGACAATTTTTCTCCTTCCTTTACAAAAAAGCACTACCTACTCTTTGACTTCTACAGCTATTTTACGTCGGCTACTTAACAGCTAAACATCTTGGCTTTGCATCAACCGCTGCTTCAAACGCGCCGGATCTCCCCGATCGACCACTTCGCCCTTTTCCAACAAAAAAGCCCCATCACAGTAATTCAACTCATCCAAACGGTGAGTCACCCACAAAGCCGTAATCCCGCGATTTTTCACCAACCGCTGTACCGCCGCCACCAAATCCAACTGAGAATCAGGATCTAACAAAGCCGTCGGTTCGTCCAACAGCAGAATTTCGCAGTGACGGGCGATCGCCCCAGCAAGGGCAATTCGCTGCTTTTGACCCCCACTCAAAGCATAAATCGGCCGCCGCTGCAAATCCAGCAAATTCACAGCCTCCAAAGCCTCCGCCACCCTCGCCCGCACCTGAATGTTAGAAAGCTTTTCCTCCACCAGACCAAAAGCCACATCCGCACCCACCGTCGGCATGACCAATTGGTGGTCGGGATTTTGGAACACAAAACCCACCCGCCCACTCAGGTCAATTTCCCCCGACTGGGGGTGCAGCAGCCCAGCCATCAGCCTCAGCAGCGTAGATTTGCCGCTGCCGTTAGTGCCCAAAAGCATCCAAAATTCGCCCTTGGGTACATCCAGAGAGCAACCTTGCAACACTCGATCGCCCGACGGCCAGCAAAAACCCAAATCCCGCACAGCAACGGCTGGCTGACTCATATCGGCACCAACACCCCCAGCCCTCATTCTGCTGTCATCGAGACAAAACCAGGGGATCTGCCTGTAGATGACGCCCCCGATTTCTGAGAAACCACCACCCCAGAAATCTCGCTGCTGAGTACAGCCACCTTTTTCTCAGGATTTTTCTCGCAGGTGAGTTCCAAAATTTGCGGTTGGGAGTTGCGAATAGCCGCCAGTACCTGCTGGTAAACAGTCTCAGCGTCCTCCTCCAACTTCCGCTGCACCGACAGCGAGACGGGCGTATTTTTCACAATGATGTCAATGCTGAACATATAGTCTTAAAAACCTAAGTTTGGAGCTCTATCCTCAGTATATATATAGGACTTACCCACGGAAACCCAGTTTCTTAGAAAAATAAGAGGTTGAGGGCGATATATCTACCAAGCCACCGGGCTTCTGACGCAAAGCCCAGAGACTCCTCTACAGTAGAAGTTCCCAAATGCAGGGCAAAGACTTCGGGGGCTTCAAGGGCTTCGGGGACTTCGGGGACTTCGGACAAGTCAAGATCCAGAAGTTTTTTAATAAAAACTTGCTCTTGTAAAGAATTACCTCTATAATCGTCAATACGGTAAAGAAAAGTAAACTCTCTTCATAATCCCACTCGTTTTCTGCTAAGCAGAGGCAACGGTTGGAGATTGATGATCTAGAGACCGATTCGCTGTAATTATATCTATTTGGAGATTTGCGTAAATGACAATCGCAGTCGGACGCGCCCAGAACGAAAGAGGCATCTTTGATGTACTCGACGACTGGCTCAAACGCGATCGCTTCGTCTTCGTAGGCTGGTCTGGCATCC
>NZ_JAUBTB010000220.1:0-1590 GCF_036704965.1 Microcoleus sp. F10-B2
TAATTTACAACTCTAAACGCCTACTTTCTTTGAATTCAGTTTAATTCTCTTGATCCTTTCCTTCAGGGCACTACCCTCTTGTAAGTTAACTCCTCCTCTTTTTGCCATTTGTATCAGAAGGCTCTCTATTGTGTTAAATTCCTTAAATCTATGCACTTATCTCATTGCCAAGAGCCAATCCGGGCTGGATGTTATATTAAACCCCTTTGAGCTTTATACTATACCTCTGGATAATTGGATTAACGCTGCAGTTAATTTTCTCGTTGACAACTTTCGTCCGATATTCCAAGCGATTCGCATCCCGATAAAATTCGCGCTTGACTCTATAGAGGCGATGTTCCAATCCATTCCTCCCCTAATTTTCCTGATGATTATTGGGTTGATGGCATGGCAAGTGGCAGGGAGAAAAATTGCGATTTATAGCGTCGCTGCCTTGACTTTAATTGGTTTTGTTGGGGCATGGAAGGAGGCAATGGTGACACTTTCCTTGGTGGTGACTGCGGTAGCATTTTGCGTGGCGATCGGCATTCCCATCGGTATTGCCTGTGCCAGGAGCGATCGCCTAGTGGGATTTGTCCGACCCCTCCTCGATGTTATGCAAACCATCCCCATCTTCGTCTATCTGGTTCCTGTTGTCATGCTATTTGGCATCGGTAAAGTTCCTGGGGTGATGGCAACCATCGTCTTTGCACTTCCGCCTCTGATTCGCCTCACCAACCTTGGTATCCGGCAAGTCTCTGAAGAGGTGGTGGAAGCGGCGATCGCTTTTGGGTCAACTCCTTGGCAAGTCCTGTGGCAGGCCCAAATTCCCCTAGCTATGCCGACGATTCTCACGGGGTTGAACCAAACTATTCTGTTTGCATTGGGAATGTCGGTAGTTACCTCAATGATTGCTGTGCCTGGACTGGGATTGATGGTGTTGCAGGGCGTTGGTCGTCTGGATGTGGGACTGGCTGCTGTTGGAGGGTTGTGCATTGTCTTGCTGGCGATTATGCTCGATCGGATTACTCAGGCTTTCGGGAAAGTCAACAGCAGGGGTTCTTGGCTGCAACGAGGGCCGATTGGTTTCCTCGTTTCCAGATTATTGAGATTTAAAAAGAGCGATCGAGCTCAACAAACATGATAAAATACCACATAAAAAAACAGACCTTTGCCATAGCAGTAGCGTTGCTTGTAGGTTTAACTGCTTGTCAATCAACTCCCAAAAGCACTACAAAATCTCCAGGCAACAGTCAATCGACAGAAGTAGGTTTACCTGGTAAAGGGGTGAAAGTACGCCCTGCTGCTAGTAGTATCGTAGCGTCACAATTTGCTGTAGAAATCATTCGCATTGGGTTAGAAAAGCTTGGTTATGAAGTCGAAGAACTAAATGTATTGAATACAACTACTATATTTCTTGCTCTCGGTAATGACGAAATAGATGTTGCTACCACTTCAGAAAGGTTCCACGCCAACTTTTTTGAAAAAGCTGGTGGTGAAAAAAAACTGGAGCGTGTTGGGATGTTTGTTTCCGGCGGGAGCATCCCGGTTTTGTAAATATCCCCAAATCAGCGTAAAATAGTTAAAATCAATAGAAGCGTCAAAAAAAGT
>NZ_JAUBTB010000221.1:0-1576 GCF_036704965.1 Microcoleus sp. F10-B2
TGAAGGTACTTAAAAGCCTCAAAACTCCTGACATCTGAAAACAGGCTTTTATACCAGTGGCAATATTCATCCACAAACTTTACGGTTGGTATGGCTCGACGAGGCTCTACCATGCTCTGTATTTACGTTCTAGGCTTTGTGCCTCATTATACTACCGCGAAAGTGACACAACAGGGTTAACTGACCAGTCGATGTTTTGTACAAACCTCGCTTGAGCCGCTTACCAGTGAACACAGGCTCTTTATCAGTTTTTCCGTAAACAGGGATTGGGTCTAAGTCCAAAAAACTTGACCGCGACGTGTAGGATTCCTCCTGCACGATTACCTTAATTCCCGCCAACCAAGCTTTGTATTCCAACATTTCAATTAATCGAGCGTGAGGGATACTGACAAAGTTTTGGTTGGTTTGCGAACCGAGATCAATTTCAGTTTTCCACTGTGCATTCTTGCCAATTACTAGCGTCCAAATCTGCTTAGTGAGCAAAAGGTTAATAATTAGACGGCTAGCATGATGTAAGTAATTATCAACTTTTTGATGGCGACAGCGAGTTAAGCGCTGAATGCGGGGCGAAGTTTTGCGATTCCCTTTGAACTGGGATTGCAATCGTGCTTGACGCTTGTTGTAAAACTGGTTAATCGATTTCAATGGTCGCCCGTTAATCAACAAAGGGATAAATCCCGGTTGATTTGAAGTTAACGCCACTAAATTATCCAGTCCTAAATCAATACTAGCTACAGAATTAGCGTTGCCAAGGGTGGACTCCGCTTCACTTCGACTACGCTCAGTACAAGCATCATAAATCACCTCTATTACATAGGAATCGCATCTCGGCACCAGCCTAACTTGGCAAACCCGGTCGGGATTGACTTGGGTTTTGATTGAAAGTTCAGTCCCCGAAAGTTTAATAATTCCTTGCTTCAACTGTTTGCTGCTAATCGCTTGAATTGTGTAAACGAGAAGGTTTCGCCCTTTGGTCTTGTCTTTGTACTTTGGCAATTTTGGGCGACCCGTGAATTTTGAAGAGTCAGCTTTGTAAGCTTGAACTGCTTCAAAAAACGATTTCCAATTCTTGTCTAGCACCATCAAGATTTGCTGACTTACTTTAGCAGGCAAAGCCTTATATGCTTCGTGAGACTTCATCAATCGGTTCATTTCGTTATAACTGACATAACCCCATCCATAAATAAAGCTCTGACGAATGACGTAATTGGCGGCATTGTAGAGGTTTTTGGACTTGAAAGCTAGTTCGTCTATTTGGGCGAAACGGTGTTCCGTGGATTTAATGATGTGCCTCTCTGTTAGCTGCATTTGAGACTTCCGTTCTTTGGGCTGTGCGTATTTCTTGTTCAACACTCATAGCGATCTGAGGCTTTGCTGAATCAAGGTATGAATGCCCCAGGAATGGGAAGATCGTGAAATTTCAAGTAATGTATTAATAACTTAATAGAATGCTTGAGCATTTTCTCACATTTAGAATAACAAAGAGTCTTGCGATGTAGTCGGGAGCATCCCGGTTTTGTAAATGGTTAAAAGTATGATATGAGCCAAAATTTTTCGCCCTGCGCTACATGATAGA
>NZ_JAUBTB010000222.1:0-1572 GCF_036704965.1 Microcoleus sp. F10-B2
GATTTTCCCGCTCCAGGAAAGTCTTGCCCTGTAATGGTTTCAGAAGAAATGAATCTTATGTGCGGGGTAAGTTCCGACTAAATAGGCTCTCCATCTTCAAGGGTGTAAATATCAGGTTCGTCGTCCAGGAATTGAAATGCTCCTCCGCTTTGGGCTAACTGGGTTATTTCCACAGTAGAAGGATAGGGGATATTATTAAATAGTTTTGCTTTTATTAGCAATTGCTCGTCTTCTGAGAGTGTCTGGATGATTTGTACTAAGGATTCAATGAGTTTTGTGTTCATAGCTGAAAAAAGGTGGGAATATTTTATTTTACTTCAACAAGGCAACCTTCGATGATTATAACAAAACAACTAAGAGCGTAAAGCGAAGCTATCCCGTAGGGAATCGCCCATCCAGTAAAATTCGGAGATAGCACAGATTTACTCCTCGAAGTCCACCTGCTTAACCTGCTCTAAAGGTATATCTAGCGCTTCTGCAATTTGCTCGTCGCTCAAGCCAAACTGCCGTAATTTATCAATTGTTTCAATCTTAGTTTGATTTTTGCTTTTCGGCTGCAAGTCGGGACTTTCCTGCTGACTTTCATCTGGGGTAGGAGTAGAGGGATTAGGACAATTATTGACGTAGCTAATTCTGTTATTTTGAAAATTATTATTTTTACCAAGATTTATATTTTGATTTATCTGTCTTTCTATAACGGATTCAAGATTACTTTTTTTAACTTGTTCGCCAAACACTTCAGATAACATTTGCAAAAGTTCGTGACTAGCCTTTTTAACGTGCTGGGAGCTATAACCATAAGTTTCTGCAACGTCAGCATATCTTTGACGATTCAGTATGCCTGCGATAATCCTCCGCTGCAAGTTATTTAGACGTTTACCTGTGTTGGTATAGACAACTTCATCGACAAATTGCAATATCTGAGGACTATCCATAGGTGGGATGGTGAGATAGGTATGGTTACTATACCAAACTTTTTGCAACTTTTTCCAACTTTTTGCGCCGCCCATAGGATTTTTAGGAAGTTCCCACTTTTTCCAACTTTTTTCCCTTTACATTTTTTGTGCGATCGGTCTAGTATATCCTGAAACCAGGAGCTATTGTTTAGCTCTCTCTGACTGGCAGCGATCGGTAAAGCCTATTATACAAGGAGAAAAAATGAAAAAATACACTTTTGCATGCTGCGATAGTGGCAGAGCTGCTGACTCATACAACGGAGTCACAAATTACGTGCCTTCGATTACCAAACAGGTGAATGGAACCCAACAAATATCGAAAGCAGTTAACTCTATCAATTAAACTTGGAGTTTTGATTGACGTTTTTACGCTGGCAAATATCTACCAATGTATTTTTGTCGGCGTATTTTTATATAAATTATTGTCAATAATGATATGAAGTTTCAACTCCCTGATATTAGCATCGATCTAAATTTAGAAGCCAAAAATAAATTTGAAAAAATTAGATCTCTTAAAACAGCATTGATAATGATTTTAGCGGCGTTGCTGAATTGGGGTATGATTTAGCAATCCCGTGCGGTGAGTAATGCTCGATCGGAATAATTAATTGAATAT
>NZ_JAUBTB010000223.1:0-1560 GCF_036704965.1 Microcoleus sp. F10-B2
TACGTGAATGCCACGTTTTCTATAGTTGTCTTTTTGTCAAGTACAATTTATACCAAATTAGATGAGCTTACCCTGCATATCACAGAACGACATTGGTGCTTCTAATAAAATTAGATGGCGCTGCTGACTAGCATCTTTTGGCGATCGTGACTTGGTGACTCGTTCAACCCGCAAACAACTGTCATCAGTCCGCCGCACATCAACTGTAATTCTGTTGCCGCATAGCTGGAATGAGTTTTCCAGTCCATCCTGGTAGTTCTTACCAGTTCGTATTAATATTCGTGCTTTTGGGCTTTCACTTACGGTCGGTATAAGGAGTTCACGAGTTAGCCAATCAATGATTTGCTCAACCGGATCGGAACGGCGCAGATGCCGCTTACGAATATCGTTAATAATTTTTTCATCAACACCAAACTGCATTTCATTGGGGATGTAGAGCTTACCTGGAAATTCATGCACTTTAATGGAAAGTTGATTTGGGGACTGTTGTTTCGGACGGATTTCCAGCAACCAGCATAAGGTTGGTAGATTACGTTCAAGAATGCCTTCTAACTCGGTCTGGTTCTGTTGGTCTTTACCTTGAATATGCCAAATATCTGAGCCATGAACCAGAAGAATGTCATTGCCGATCTGATCTCTGTGTAGGAAAACTTCATTCTTGATGGATAGGAGTTCTTGACCATCAAATGAGGTGCGATCGCTCCGTTCAACTTCAATGGTGTGGATTCGTCCACTTTGAATATCGCTGACTCTCATTATGAGTGTTCTCCAGAGACAAACCTGAATGTTGCAAGACGGTGTGGGCGATCGGTAGGGGCAAAATGCAGCAGCCACGTATAGCGTCGATCGTTGGCCGGAAATCGTTTCCATCCATCCTGCACTTCTACAACCGTTCGTTGTTCGCCATCAAAAGACGACAGCCAGAAACATTGCCCATTGAGACTGCGAACACGAACGTTAGTTCTTTCGATTTGGAGTTCGATCGCAGGAATATGGTTATCCGCTCCTGTTCTGCCATTAATAATTCGATTCGTAAGGATTAACGGTTGGCGTTCTGTCAGTGCCAGAGCCGCCAGAATCTTCTGCTTTGAGAGAAACCTTTGACATTCTCTCACATCTGGCAGCGGTTCCCATCGTTTGATTAGCAGTTGCATCTGAAGTGGACGAGGGTAGTCACACCAGGGACAGCATTGTTGATTGGCGTAGTAGGTGCTACCGCAATCGGGACACTCCACTGTGAAGTCGGCTGCCGAATACAAATCCTCAACCCATTGACTAATTCCTGGTCGTTTTGTTGGCTCTCGTAACCCCTCACTAAAACAACGCTGACACAGCTTCTTCAGTTTGGGAGATAACACGATGTCTCTGGGAAAGCCGTGATGTGTGGCATTGCTTTGGTCGCTTGGATCGTCCACCCAGGGCAAAGAACCCTGTAACGCTTTTTCTTCTAACTCTGGTTCACCATCCAGAACCAAATCCCCCATTAAAGCCCACATTCCGCACCCCCAACTGGCACATACACGCAGTGAGGGGGTAAAAGTGAATCGTCAGAGACCAAGC
>NZ_JAUBTB010000224.1:0-1505 GCF_036704965.1 Microcoleus sp. F10-B2
TCTATCCTTTCTGTTCGCTGTGCTTATCTAAATGGTCAACTTTCCACTTGATATATCTGCAAAAGTGAGATGCACCCGGACAGACAACGGGCGATGGACAGATAACGGGCGATCTAATCGCAGTCTCAAAGAGGTCAAATGGGTTCTATAATACTGCTTCATCTGTGTCACGAATGGTGAGGAAAAATCAATGGAGAAAGGATTCGATCGTGTTGTAAATCAGCCAAAATCATTAGCAAAGCCAGACAGGTCTCAACCCATCTCCATGCAACACTTACAAGCTTGCTTATCAACTTATTTTGATGACATACCAGACCCGAGAGTAGACCGAACCAAACAACATTTACTGAAAGACATTCTGGTCATTACCATATTAGCTGCGATCGCCGGTGCCCAGGGGTGGGAAGACATCGAAAATTATGGACTCAGCAAGCAACAATGGTTAGAAAAATTTTTAGAGTTACCCAATGGCATCCCCAGCGATGATACATTTCGCCGGGTGTTTGAAAAGCTAGATCCGAAAGTTTTAGAGGAGAAGTTATCGCAATGGTTGCAACAAATTATGGGTTCAGTCTGCCAAGAAATCATCCCCATAGATGGCAAAAGTTTGCGAGGTTCTTACGATCGAGAGAAAGGTTTAAAAAACTTACATTTAGTGACAGCTTGGGCGAGCGGACAGCGTTTGGTACTCGGGCAAGTCAAAGTAGAAGACCATTCCAATGAAATCACAGCAATTCCAGCCCTACTAGAACTACTCGACATTGCCGGCGCAATTATCACCATTGATGCGATGGGGACTCAAACAGAAATAGTGCGACTGATTCGTCAGAAAAAAGCCGATTATGTCGTGGCACTAAAAAGCAATCATCCCACTCTTTACAATCAAGTTAAAGACTGGTTTGAGACTGCAAAAACTCAGGAATTCATTGGGATTGAAATCAGTTATGATTCCCGAACCGAAAAGGGACATCATCGCCTCGAAACTCGAAAAGTCTGGGCGGTATCAGTTGTCAAACTAGGAGGACTTTACAAGCAAGAGCAATGGGCAGGCTTGCGCACTATTGTTATGGTCGAAAGAGTTCGTCATCTGTGGAACCGAACCACTCACGAGGTACAGTTTTACCTAAGTTCTTTACCAGTAGACGCCCAGCTAAATGGTCGTGCTATTCGTCAACATTGGAGCATTGAAAACCAAGTGCATTGGAGTTTAGATGTGACTTTTAATGAAGATAAATCCCGGATTCGCTCATTAAACAGTCCTCAGAACTTCGCTCTGGTAAGACGGATCGCCCTTAATGCGGTCAACCAAGAAACTACTCTCCAGCGTAGCCTGCGACAAAAAATCAAACGGGCTGCGATGAACAATGACTATATGATGCTTCTTCTCAAGTGCTTTTGTCAAGCATGATTGAGATGCTCTTACCCTGCCCAGGGTAAGAGCATCTCAATCAGTCTTGACAAAAGGATTTGAGAAGAAGCATCATGTATTCATCATTCATTGCAGC
>NZ_JAUBTB010000225.1:0-1449 GCF_036704965.1 Microcoleus sp. F10-B2
GGTGCACCAGCGGTTCGATCTCATCATCATCTAAGGCTTGCTGTGTAACCCTGGGGCTGATTATTCAGCAAGCCCTATCTAAAATTTGGAGATGTTCCAATTCCCTATCAAAATCAAAAAAATTATTTGGTCGTGTCCGATCGCCGGCGTTGCTTAGTCATACCTTAATTCAGCAACGCCCAATTTCCGTGCATAGTTGTAGACCCGCGCGTTATTTACCCCGACATCCCAGAGAAAGGGATATCCGAGAAATTTTAGAAGCGATTTCGCGGGTATCGTTGCTGAGTCCTCGCAAAAGAAATCGCCGATTATGCGAGCAATGATTGAACGGCCGATAAAGGTATTGCGAGACAAGGCACGGGATGAGTATCAAAAAGCCCTCTTGGCTTATGAGGAGGAATACAAGCAGTGGAAGCCAGCAAACAGAGAAGACAAAGGACTGCCCCCAAAAGAACCTCGGCAACGACTTTACTCGTTCTCTAAATCCACAGGAGAAGGTATTTTACAGCAGATTCCACATTTATGAAGGTTGATTAACAGTAAGACTTTTTCTGACATTTACTAACAATCACTTACATTTGCCTTCTTGTCTTTATATCATATAGAATCAATTTAGCCACTCAGATGTAGGTGAAAAACCTTGGTAGTACGCAACCGCTATATAAATAAGTTGCCTCTGAGCGTATCAAAGCAAATAATCAGATTGGCTAATAGCTGTAAGCGATAACCAAGCTGAACGCAAGAATATAAGTGCTTGTAGAAATTTCTACGGGCATCGGTTGATACGCCTTGGTTGAGATCAGCTCTCAACTTATGTATTTGTTAGCAAATGTTAGCAAAAAAGTATCGGACATCCTAGATCGCTCTATCCCCACCGTAGGGACACGGCATTGCCGTGTCCCTACTTCATAAACCTGGAATACGCTGTATATCAGGTTGCCGAATTACCTGACCAAGCCCTGATTTACCGATGCGATGGGCTCGCAGGTTTGTTCAAATCTGCCAACCAGTATTGAGGGGGCAAAGGTAGCGACGATGAAGACCTACTTGAGTTCTGGAACGGCACGGGCCGCACAGTCTTGCGAGCCTCTGGAGTTAAAGCAGATTTAGAAGGACTGCTACTGAAAGTTTTCGGAACAATTCAACCCGACGTGCTGGCAGAGTTACTAAAAGATTGCAGTGACTCCAACGGCAAATTCGTCGGTCGCAACAGATTTGTCAGAAATTGAGTCGGCCGACTTGCTCAACCAGTTAAAGGCGCGACGTAAAAAGTCGAGGGCGGACTTGGCAGACATCAACGCTATTCTGGGGCTTCTAGCGGAAGAGTACGGCTCAAACCAAGTCTAGGTATGGATTGTATCCAATTTGTATCCAAACGAGGCAAATTGTCTCCAATTTGTATTCAATTTCTAGTCAACTTGAGCCATCACAAACCGAAAAAATCAGCAA
>NZ_JAUBTB010000226.1:0-1362 GCF_036704965.1 Microcoleus sp. F10-B2
GCTGCCTATCTTTTTTTACCACAAGTTGGCCCAATCCTTACTAACTATGGGTTTCAGGCGGGTTGTCACCCCCCCAGATAAATCCCTCAAAGTAAAAATTAATAAAAAACCCAGAACCTACCGAAAAATAGCCAGGAAAGACTACTTAGCAGTAGCCAAACACCGACGACCATTACGCCAAAAAAAAATCCAAGCCCTTAAAAAACAACTGCAATATATCAAAAGAAACCTCGCTCATATTGAACAACTAATCGAGTCAGGTATCACCATACAAAGTCTGAGCCAAAAGCAGTATAAGACCTTGCTAGTCCTCACAGAAGTATATCGGCAACAACTCTGGTTATTTGAAAATAAAAAACAGAGTATATCGGCGGACAGAATAGTAAGTTTAAGCCAACCGCACATCCGTCCCATTGTCAGAGGAAAAGCAGGGAAACCTGTAGATTTTGGAGCCAAACTCTCAGCGAGTTGCAGTGAAGGATATGTATTTTCAGACCGGATAAGTTGGGATAACTTTAACAAATCAGGAGAATTAAAAGCACAAGTAGAAGCATTTAAAAATTACCGAGGATACTATCGGTGAATCAGTCCATGCCGATCGCATTTATCGAAGCGCGAGAAAATCGAGCTTGGTGTAAAGAAAGAGGAATTAGAATCAGTGGCACCCCTTTAGGAAGGCCACCAGCAAATGTCAGTAAGGAAACAAAGAAACAAGCCTGGGAAGATGAGAGAATTAGAAATGCGATTGAGGGCAAATTTGGGACTTGCGGAAAAGAAGATTTAGCCTGAATCGGGTGATGACAAAACTTGATAATACTTCTGAAACAGCCATTGCTATTACTTTTTTAGTAATTAACCTTTCTACCTGGTTAAGACGGGTTTTTTGTGCGTTTTTATGTCAAAAACTGAAAATCACACCTATTTACGGTTTAATGATTATTAAAAGCTATAACTAGACAAGTTATAGTCAAGAAAAAGTTATGTCTCGCCGAGCTTGAATTGCCCATCAAGTGTGATCGCAATTTTTCCTAACTTATTCAGTAAGCCCTAAATCATTCTTGTTACAATGTAAAATATACAAGATGATTAAAAATAAAACTTCCCGTGGGAAAAGCCCGAAAGCCGGAGTGAGGTAGAGGCTGACACTACCGTTTTCACCAGAAATCCTGAAAAGCCTTTTGTAACATCAAAAGTTTATTCATACCGTAACTTAGGTAAGTCTTGGCAACTAAAATCAGGAGATGTAGGAAGTTTACTCTACAGCCAGCAGCAGCGGATGCCATCGCGCTGATATTTGGCTTGCCTTGCAGCAGTTTCTTCTAAAGTTTGCGGACTCCACTGCACCTCAAAAGCTAGCTTGAT
>NZ_JAUBTB010000227.1:0-1356 GCF_036704965.1 Microcoleus sp. F10-B2
AGAGTCTTTCTTACGAGCCGAGAAACACGTTGGCGCAAAGTATTATTAAATCTTTCAATGTGATTAGTTTTTCCACTTTCTTTACCAACTGGCTGATGGCGTTTGCTGGGAAAAATACAAGCATAAGCCTGCCAAAAATCTGTATAGCAAACAGCGCATTGTCGATATAGAGGAGGTAGAGAGTTCCATAATTGTCTTGCTCCTTCTTCGCTACGATCGCCAATATAAACACCAATAATTTCTCTGGTCTCTCTATCCATTGCTAACCATACCCATTGCTTATTTTGTCGACAATCTACAAATGACCAAAGTTCGTCACATTCAACATTCAATCTGACTTTTTTTTTAGGCTTAACCTTTACCAGGCGTTCGATTGAGGCATATTTATTATTTACCTAATCCTGTAACCATTTTTTAGAGACATCGGTAGTTCTAGCTATACCAGCCAAAGAAATCTTCTCCAACAGAAGTCGATCAATTAAATCTTTTGTTTCCGAAGCTCATTACTTTGTTTGTCGGATTTTCGACAAATTGGCGACCGCAACTTTGACACTTGTATTTGGGTTTTTTATTATGAATTCTACCATTCTTAACTATGTGATTTGAACCACAATCATGGCAATTTGGTCGTAATGATAGCATATTATCTGACTAAATGAATGTTAGCAAATATCAAGGATTATCGCCAGAGTTACTGATGATACCATAACTGTAAGTCAATCTACATTTGAGCGAGTAAAGAAATATTAAAACCACAAAAATTGAGAGTGTGAGTTATAAAATTAACCTATGGATTCAATTACAGTAATTAAATTTCACTACATATTTATTACTACCAAAAAAACCTATTTGCGGCCCGATTATATCTAACCATTGTTGTCTCAAGTGCTTTTCAATGGTTTCGAGGTTTTCGAGTGCAGTCAGGGGCGTGTTTTTGTAGAAGATATCTGCGATTTCTTTTCTCACAGGCTTTTAAACGCTCCTGCTCTTCGGGTGTCATAGCTATTCCTCGCTTAGTGGCAATTGTTTGAGGATTGCATCTTACCACTTTTCCCCATTTTTAAAATTTGTCAACCCCTAAAAAATCACTAATTGACTCTTCAGAAAACTTGGTTTTTTCTAGTGTTTGTTTTGCCACAACCTTTAATTATACCATTTTGGTGAGAAGTTACAAAATCGGGATGTTCCCCATCTCTGGATGAGATTATTCGTGATTATTGTAGTGTTTAGTGTCTCACTCTTATTTAAAACGACTATATTATGCGTATGATTGACGCTAGAACCCACATTCCGCAGATATTCAAGCAGATTTCATTTCAAAGAAATTCAGAATTGCCAAAACCTCAAATGATTGCA
>NZ_JAUBTB010000228.1:0-1348 GCF_036704965.1 Microcoleus sp. F10-B2
TTGTAAGCTAATAATTCTCGGTAGTAATCCCAAAAATCATCAAGAAACTTGTCTAAACTTTTTTGATGACAAGTTACAAATGGACTTAACTTTTTATAATGTCTTGCTTCATGCACCCAACATAAAGATAAATCATCTGTGAGTAATTTAAACTGGGGTGCATCATCAGTGACCAGAGTTTTTACGAAAGGAATCTGAGATTGCTGATGATAAAAAGCAATCGCTGCTGCCTCAAAAATTCTGGTACGATGTTGAGAACCCACTTGGTCCAGATTCTGATTCAGCAAAGAGTTAAACTCATCACCCTTCAACGGAATTTCTTGAGGCAATCCTTTAATTTGATGGCTCCACTTCTGGGGTACATTCAACATCTCTAATAGCTTGTAAGTAAGTGGAGATAGAATAAACTCAAGTTCTGGGTTGTTCTGTAATACTCCAAGTACGCTTAATCGGTCTTTTCTTAAAGTTGTACAATCAACTGTATATAAGGGGTTGCAAATTATATTTGTAGTGTGATTTATTCCTTTAACACGCGCACTTGTTTGATCTAAGTGTTGCCAAGGGCTACTCGCTAATCCGGATACATACACTTCGTTAAATTCCGATTCAAAATTTAATGATTTTTTCACCACTAGATTTGATAAATAACCGGCTGACATCGAAATCCCAATATTGCTTAAAAAATCTAACAGCTTTCCTTGAGTCATGTTGCCTCCGTAGTAAAGGCTGATAACTAAGGCTTTTACTCCGGGCCCAAACTCCCCATCATATCCGGATGGTAACGGTGAAACGTATGTTTTCTTTTCTGAAGGTGAGTAATACTTCTGTTTCCGGAATAACACGTTATCTGTTTTCAGTAAAATGTCTTGAACTATTACCTCTTCATAACCCTTAAATTCTGAATCGAATGGTAGTTCTGCTTCAGGATACTCCAGAATTTTTTCTCGGTCAACTTTGACGAAAGCATTTTTACTACTTTTAATGTGCTTTTTTGGTGCTTTTCGCTCTTTTTCGGATCAGTAGTTCTCTTTTAACTTTTTCGCTCCATTAGCTTTGACCTCTGGTTTGCCTTGTTCTCCTTTGAGGCGATTGTTTTCGGATTTTAATCTTTGATTTTCTGACCGCAATTCTCTGGTTTCGGCTTGTAATTGCTCTATAATGTTCAGCAATATGGACACAGTACGACGCAATGACTCGTCAGCAATCTCAGATGGCTCAATGCTTTGCAGTAAGGTCTCTACTAATTGGTCACTAGATGTTTTTTGCGTCATGCTTTATATTCTACCATGCTGTGCCTATGATTGTGAACCTTCTTTTTTGCTGTTACCCCGATTTATTGAGCGGATAC
>NZ_JAUBTB010000229.1:0-1332 GCF_036704965.1 Microcoleus sp. F10-B2
CATAATATTGCTTTTAAATGTGTGTGATTTTTGACGCTCGGAGGACAACTTCATCATACCCTAGTTCAGCAACGCCTCTTTACAAAACTGAACCACCTGTTCAAAAGCCTTTTTGTTTTGCTGACCCAACAGAGTAAATCCTGTTGGGTTATTAGGGTCTACAATAAATATTGCCTCACTCTTCACATGAGTTCTGAGATTTTCATAAATTTTATCCACATCGTGTAATAATTCCTCTTTTAAAGGAGAAAGAGGGATTTCCACGTGCATCAATATTTCATAGAGATTGTCAAAACACGGCTCAATTAAACTAACGCTATAGCGTTTTTTCAAAAGATAGTTAGCTATATGAATGGTTGCGATTGAAGCCGCATAATAAAGCATGACATTGTTGGGGTTTAATGCGGCTGACAAGCCCCTCATTTTATAAAAGGTTTCTATAAACTTATTATTTAAGGTTTCTTGCTGAGTTTTTTCGGCTTCAAGCCATAACTCAGGCAACCTTTTCACAATCTCCAGTTGGGAATCAGATTGGGATTGATGAGTATGAGCATCAGCATAGTTATACTTTTGCTTAAGTGCTTCAACTTCGTGTTGAGTTAGGTCTTGAAACTTCAGCATTGTTTTCCTTTATTGTCTAAAAATTATCTAAACTGCAACACAGTTAAATTTAATTGACCGCTCACTGTGGAAAGTGATTTCCTCCCATTTCGCGTTCAGGCAGACAACGTGCCAAGAGTGAGGAAGAAGAGACTCGACTGACCGCGCTTGGGTTAGCAGCACTCATATTTAAGTGTCTTCCAGCATGAGAGCCAATCGCTCAGTTGGGTAAGCTGGGTCAAGCGGCACATAGGCTCCTCCCGCTTTGAGAATGCCCAACAGTCCCACTACCATTTCTAGAGAGCGCTCCATGCAGATCCCTACCAACACCTCTTTCTCGACACCCAATGCCTGTAGGTGGTGCGCTAGGGAGTTAGCGCGACTGTTCAACTGGCGGTAGGTGAGGCTTTCATGTTTAAACACCACTGCCACAGCATCAGGTGAAAGCTCCACAACAGCCTCAACTAGCTTATGAATACAGGTTTGCGGATATTCTGTTTTTTCGCTAGTGTGCTTCATCGGTAGTGGATGGCGTTTTACTTGGGTTAACAGCGACAATTCGTCGAGCCGTCTCGCGCAGGAGTTGCAACCAGACTTGAGAGTGCTTTCTGACTTGGAGGAGCTTTAACTCCCGAATCTTACTATTTTTGGGAATAGACATCTCCAAAAACAATTAAAGCCTTTGTGTAACTAGCCTGTATGACGTAAATGCAATCATCCTAAATTAGCGAC
>NZ_JAUBTB010000230.1:0-1291 GCF_036704965.1 Microcoleus sp. F10-B2
ATAATATTCCTTTTAAATGTGTGTGATTTGTGACGCTCCGACGACCACTTCATCATACCCTAGTTCAGCAACGCCAATTATCCTACAAGCTTACACAGGAGTGTCAGATGACGAAGCAATTGAAGCAATGCAAATGGACAGAAGATGGCAATTAGTGTTGGATTGTCTAGATTGCGAACAAACTCCCTTTGGCAAAGGAACGTTAGTTAGATTTCGCGCAGCCTTAATCGCTTCAGGTGGCGATCGGCGTTTGGTAGAAAAAACGTAACTGCTCAATAACCGCTGCTTGGGGTATCTGAGCTAAGTAGTCCCAGAACGCTAGCCAATAAACTTATTTCTCTCCTTGACAATTGGGCTTCAAATATGGTTTAATGAAAATATGCAAATTCCTCATTTAGCTATTGACATTCCATCCGGAGAAATCACTCCCTTAGTTAGCTCGCTGCTGAACATAATCGCTCAGCAGCAACAGATGATTGAGAGCCAACAGGAGAGAATAGCGAAGCTAGAACAAGATGTGACCAAACTACAGGAAGAAGCCCAAAGCCTTAAAGAGCAACTCTGTTCAGCTAAAAAACTTAAGGGAAAGCCCAAAATTCAACCCAGCACCCTTAATCAAAAAGAAAAAAAACTATTGACCTTGAACAGCGACCTGGTTCTTGGAAGCGGAGTAAAAAAAACCAGGATTTAGTAGATGAAGAGCGAGTGATTGAGCCTGTGGAACTCCCAGAGGGAGCCCGGTTCAATGGATATAGACAATATGATGTGTAGGATGTGATTATCAAAAGGCATAGTATTCGATTTTTACTGGCCGAATACGTTACCACCGAAGGCAAGACAATAGTCGGGAAGTTGCCTCAAGAATATCAGGGACACTATGGGCCAACGTTGAAATCATTTATCTTGTACCAACACCATCAATGCCGAGTGCCGCAGAACTTAATCGGGGAACAGTTAAGAGAACTAGGCATAGATATTTCCACCGGTCAAATTAATCGACTCTTCGTAGAAGAAAAAGAAGCATTTCATCAGGAACAAAATCAAGTCTTACAATCCGGGTTGCAGACAGCCGAGTATATTCATACTGATGACACAGGAGCCAGACATCAAGGAAAGAATGGCTATTGTACAGTCATGGGCAACGATTTATTGGCCCACTTTACTACAACCGATAGCAAAAGTCGGCAAAACTATCTGCGAATTCTCAGAGGTCCCTACGGGAGCATCCCGATTTTGCAAGTATACAAAAGTATGATAAAATGCGCTGCTTTTGGGAAAAGCCAACACTTAG
>NZ_JAUBTB010000231.1:0-1270 GCF_036704965.1 Microcoleus sp. F10-B2
GCCCTTTCTGGACGGGCGGGATGGGCCCATCCCACAAGAACATCACGCATTGTAAGTTATTTAATTCTCATTCCTAACTAGATGTAAAGCGGATTTGCCTTGCTCTCGATTGTATGAGCCTTTAAGGGTCTTACCGTCAATCGATTTGAGATTTGAGATTTGAGATTTGAGATTGACTTGCGCGAGATAAATGCGGGGGACGCAAGGATTTTTGATTTTCGATTTTGGATCGATCCCACTGATCGATCGCGTGGCGGGTACCACCTTTGAAATTCGCTTGTCAATGGGAATTACCTGCGCTCCTGCTACCTCAACTATTGATTCTATCCAACGTCGAAAGCATTGCTCAAATACTTTGGGATTAATGCGTTCACTCGACGAGTCGAAATGTATCCGCACTCGGGATACCTCCTGGTAAAGCTAAAAACTGCTCCAACCATTCACCTTTACTTACTCCATAATTTTCCATGTCTTCCCATCCGTTACCTCCCAGGGCGATCGCTGACAATATTCCGATAATTAAAATATCTGTTAATACATGAACACGGGTTATTGCTACACGGGGGTCTTTGATTTGGGCAAATACTAATGCCATTTTTTCTGTCAGTTCAGTTGCCTGAGCTATACTCAATTTTTTTGACCTTTTAATCCTGTGTTTTTCAGATGTGAAACCTGATGCCATAAGACCGACCTGCTCAGTAAGATAGAAACTTTGTACTCACCAGTCTACTAGATAACATCTCCGAGCATCAAACGATATCTGTCATGATATAAATGTGCCAAATAATCTGTATTTTTAGCTGCCAAATTAGATGCGCTTACCCTGCATTATACGCCGATCGAGCTTTCGGATGCAGAGCAGTGGAAGTTTGATGACAGTATATTTCAGTTTGGTTCGGACAATGTAGTTATCGGTGCTAAAAAACAGAAATTGCGACAAGTGGCTGCTTCTAATGACGGTAGGTGGAGAATTGCTATTACAGCTTGGCGCGAGCAAAAAGCTACTGTTGTAGCAACTACAAGTTCACCGGCTAAGGTTGTCAAACTCAAACAAGGTGAAACTTTGATAGCTGATTGCGATTTGGTTAAAGGATTTACCAAGGGGATTGAAGAAGATTATCGAAAATTAGGTCATTTTGGCAAAGGCGGCGGGGAGGGTTATGTTTGGTTTTATCAGGGGAAAGGTAAATTATTACAGCACTTTGCGTGACTAAGAGGTACAGTAACAGCAGTGAGCAAAATAATTTTCGATTTGCTTAGTTGAACATAA
>NZ_JAUBTB010000232.1:0-1240 GCF_036704965.1 Microcoleus sp. F10-B2
GAAACATAAACCTATTCATATTCACTCATTTATTTATTATACATCGCTGATGTTATTAAATTTTCATTCCTAAGCTAATTATTCAGCAAGCCCTAAATATACTTGTCGATGTTGAGAGTCAAAATCAAGAATATTCCGAGCAAATGACCGGCGCTCATGCAAGCCAGAAATGCTGGTAAGCTAACATTATTGAACAGAGACGGGAAGGGCAAAGGCATTTTCGGCCCGACGTGGGGAGGCAAAATTCGGCGGCTGAGAACGAGCAAGGCCAAGATATTGCAAACAAACATTACCAGAGGCTTTTGCCAATTTCCTGATGCTGTGTCAGCCAGAGTCGATTCTAATACTGCCAGTAAATTTGAGTTAATCATCGTGGATGCTCCTATGTTTATAGGACTTACGAATTGACAAAAAATATCATCTATGTATTCTAGAGAATGCCATGACTGCTAAGGTTTCCCAAAATATGCTCACGTATAACTGAAGTGAATAGATTCCTTTGGAATTCATACCAGTTACTAATTATTTTTTCAGACCGCATAAACTCCAATTTTACAAATGCTTGAAGTGAACAAAATATATGAGTCTTGATTGCAGAGGTGTCTCTCACCATGAAACGACAAATTCCACATACTTGTTTTATGGCTCTATGAAATGTTTCAATTTGCCAATAAGTATCATGAATTGTGAGAAATTAATCTCTTGTTATCTCCTGAACCTTTGACTCGTCTGGCAAATACAAAATATCGTGTCTAGATGCCTCTTCTTTAAAGCTTTTCCTAAAAACAATTATAAATCCAAATTCTTTCAAATGAGTTATTAATCCTGACTCAGGAATGACCAGAGTGCTTACCGGGCAATAATTATGGGACTCATTTGATACAGTCCTATTTTTTTCAATTCCGAATAGAAAACCCTATTTCTGGTTTTTTAGAAATTTTAAATTTTCCACTCCTGAATACCAACTATCTCTTGTTACTATTTTTGGCTTGACTCCCAAATTTATTATTTCACTCACCATTTTTCTAAAGTAATCGTTTTTTGTTTTCCCTCCATTTTATCATAAATTATGTAATTTATTGGGACTGAATTACCATTAATATCGCTGTAATATAGGGTGATTAAATTTAAACCAATAATAAATAGTTTTATGAGCTTTTTCTGGTAGTGCCATGAAGGAAAGGAAGGAGTAAATTTAAGCTACTATTAGAGAGAAGTTTTTGCCATAGCGTGATATGAC
>NZ_JAUBTB010000233.1:0-1204 GCF_036704965.1 Microcoleus sp. F10-B2
AATCCACTTTTCCTGTTTGTTGTGGGATGGGCGTCCCGCCCGTCCCCGATAGACGGGCGGGACGCCCATCCCACAAAAATGTGTAAATTATTTAATTCGCGATCCTAAGTTGCTGAGTATGTCCAACAGTGTTTGCATATCAGCCAAGTCCGCTCTCGACTTTTTACGGCGCGCTTTCAACTGATTGAGCAAGTCGGCCGGTTCGATTTCTGACAAATCGGTTCCGACCGTCGCCGAGGTTTCGGGTTGATTTGGCGATCGCTGCTCAAGTTGCGATTTGAGTCTGTCAATCTGCTCGGCCGCTTCTGCGATTGTTTCGTCCTTTACTGCCAGTCGGGAGTTTAACGCTGCAATTTCCTGATTCCTCAGATTGATAATCCCGTCGCTTCTTTTTAACCCACATTCCGCAGTTCTGGCTTTCATGACTAAGGATTTTCATACATTCACTGTAGGAAAAATATCTGTGCCTACCGTAAGGATTCAGGTCTAAAATTGAGGTATAGCCTTTCTCAAAAAGATGAGGTACAATAACAGCAGTGTGTAAACCAGTTAAAAATATTTGACGATGTAACTTGTCCGAACGCAAAATCTATGGCTTTTCCTAATTCTTGATAATTAGTAGTCTTGATTGAACGGAGAATGATTTTAAGTTTTGACCGCAGATTTTCAAGTGGTGAAAAATCTGGTGAATAAGGTGATAAGTATATTAATTTTGCCCCTGTTTTTTCGATCGCTTTTTTCACTTCTTCTCCCAAGTGAATGGGACAATTATCCATCACTACACAAGCACCTTTCCATAGTTTTGGCACAAGTTTTCTGATAATAAAAGCTTCAAATGTAATTGCATCAGTTCCGCATATTAGATGAACCGATGTCAAAATTTCATTGACTGACATGGCTCCAATTATTGAGACATTTTTGCCACGTTTAGTTGGTTTTGGCCCCTTGGCTCTTTCACCTTTTAAATACCTAGCATAGAGCCTAACCATTGCCAAATTCACTCCCGATTCGTCAATGAATATTAAGTCTTTCAAACTAATCTCTTTAATTGTTTTCCAGAATTCACATCGGGAGCATCCCGATTTTGTAAATTTCCCAATAAATGATATAATTTTACATTTTTTAACCCAACGGCTTCCCCAAAAACTGCTATGGAAGCAACTACTAATTTTTTCTATGATTTAAGCGCTGTCTTCAGCAAAAA
>NZ_JAUBTB010000234.1:0-1186 GCF_036704965.1 Microcoleus sp. F10-B2
TATGAATTACGCACTTGATTTAGCTAAATACTTGATCTTATCATGTTTTAGGTTGAAATTAAGATGCGTTTACCCTGCATCTCATGACACATTTAGTCGATTATTTGCCAGAATTGAACCGCAGCAGTTTCAAGAATGTTTTTTGAGTTGGGTAAATGCGATAGTCGGGAAATTAGAACTAAACGCGATCGCCCTTCATTGATGGCAAAACAATGAAACAATCTTATGACCGAAATGACCATCAAAAAGCGCTACATATAGTGACTGCTTGGTCTTTATATCATCAATTAGTTTGAGAAAAAAAGTTAATAAAAAATCTAACTACCTGACAGCAATCCCGGAATTAATAAAAATGCTATAAATTGGCGCAAGTATAATAACTATAGATGCTAGGGGATGTCAAAAAGACATAACATCTCTGATTATAAAGAAAAAAATAGATTACATTTTAGCTTTAAAAGTGAATGAAAAAACTCCTGCAAAAAGCCGTAAAGTAATGGTTTGAAATTGCCAAAAAAACAGATTATTTAGGCAAAAAATACAATTATTATGAACGAGTAGAAGCGGCACATCATCGAGTGGAAAAAAGACAAGTATGGAGTCTTGATGTACAGCCGATTCCACGTTTATGAAGGACACCCGCCTATCGATATCTCGCCGTAGGGACACTCTTGCTCTCGCCGTGTCCCTACTTCATAAACCTGGAATACGCTGTATCTGATTTACCACCTCTGCATAATCAAGCATTATGGAGTGGATGAAAAACAGTTGTTATGATAGTTAGTGAACGACGGCTGTGGAATAAAACCACGACTGAAACTCGTTTTTACTTGAGTAGTTTAAACAGTAATGCTGAGACAATTGCCTTAGCTATCCGCAGTCATTGGGGCATTGAAAATAGCTTACATTGGACGCGCTTATGTTACATTTTGTGAAGATGAAAGCCGGATTCGGAAACAGAACTCTCCCGAAAATTTTGCACTTCTACGTCGATTAGCTATAAATTTACTGAAACAAGAAAAAACTTCTAAACAAAGTCTAAGATTGAAACGGTATCGAGCCGCAATGGGGAGCATCTCAATGAAAGCAGTTAAGCTAGAAATTGGAGTTTTGGCGTTGCTGAATTACGGTATGATACGGGCAAAAATACGAGAGGGAACCCGAAAATGATTTTTGAGATTTTGAT
>NZ_JAUBTB010000235.1:0-1175 GCF_036704965.1 Microcoleus sp. F10-B2
TATCCTAAGCCGTGCATCAACAATGAATTTAATTGAAGCAATTAAATCAGTACCTGACCACCGACATCCGAGGGGGATTAGGCATCCCTTATGGCTGATACTCATGATAATTTTATTGGGCTGTTGTACGGGATATTGGGGATATAAGCCCTTAGCTGAATTTACGAAAAATCATCGCTCAAGTCTGATAAAACTCTTTAACCTCCCACCAGATATTCGTTTTCCATGCGACTCAACTTTTAGAAACATCATTCTCTCATTAGATTTTGAGGTAATTGCCGTCCTTTTTAATATATGGGCAGGGCAGACATTACCGAGCCAGCCAGGAGAATTGATGGCAATTGATGGTAAAAGTATCAAAAGCACAAGTGTTGGGGGTAATAGTTCTTACCAAAATTTTGTGAGCCTGGTTTCTGTGTACAGTCACAATCGCGGGTGGGTAGTCCGACATAAAGTCATGGAAAATCAGCAGCGAAGTGAAATCGAAGCTGTGCAGGAACTCCTGCAAGAACTTGCGGGTTCTCAAGTAGTAATTACTGCTGATGCACTGCACACTCAAAAAAAAACTATTCAGTTAATTATTGATGGAGGTAATGACTACATAATTACTCTCAAAAAAAATCAATAAGCGTCTGTTTAAAATGGCTCAGAAATTGGTCGAATCTGTGGGTGCGAGCGATTCAGCTCAAACCTCAGAACGCTGGCATGGCCGCACCACAACTCGCTCTACTACAATTGATCCCGTATCTACTCAGTTATTACCAGCGTGGGCTGGTGTCAAACATATAATTGCTATCAAAAGAACCGGCAGTAGGTGGGAAGGCAAAAAAAGTCGTCGTCGGTTAGTTGATTTCCATGAAACGCATTATTATTTAAGTAGTAAGGATTGGTCGGCAAGCCAATTTGCGTCGGCAATTCGAGGACATTGGTTAATAGAGAATCGGCTGCATTGGGTTAAAGATGTGACGTTAAATGAGGATAACTGCATCCATTTCCGGTGGCAATGCACCTGCGAACTGGGCAATGGTCAGACAATTTTTACTATCTCTAGCTCGGATGCTCGGTACAAATACACTTCCTGAAGCTTTAAGATTTATGGCCAATCAACTTGAATATGTTAGCGAATTACTTTTCGGTTTATCTCATCAAGATAAACCAATTAAATCTGGCGCGTG
>NZ_JAUBTB010000236.1:0-1131 GCF_036704965.1 Microcoleus sp. F10-B2
GCCTAAAAGTGTTTGGCTTCCAAGTTTTCACAACTGATAAAGAAATCCGACCCACATCTGCGGAATGTGGGTTACAAAAATACCTGACGCCATCTCAGTTTTTGGTGATGACAATTTTGCTATCCTTGATGCAATCAGAAAAACAAGTGAGATTAGAGCGGCTCTCCCGAGTATTTCCCTGTCTAATTACAGCCGAAAGTCGGCGACGTAAATTACAAAGGTTTTTAGATTTACCGAACTTAACGATTGGATTAATTTGGTTCCCATTAATTACTTATTGGTTAACCACTTATTGCCGTGTTGGTCAAAGATTATCAATTGCAATCGATCGCAGTCAATGGGGCTGTATTAATTTGTTCATGGTTAGCTTAATCTGGGAGCGCAGAGCGATTCCATTATACTGGTCATTGTTACCCAAATTGGGCAGCAGCAACTTCGAGGAACAAACGACAAATCTACAGCCTGTTTTACCATTGTTTTCAGAATATAAAGTCATCGTTTTAGGAGATCGTGAATTTTGTTCGGTCGATTTAGGAAACTGGCTGAAGGAAAAGGGTGTATCTTTTTGCTTGAGACTGAAGAAGAATCATCTTAATCGAAACAGAACATTTAGTTTGGCAGCGATTAGATGAATTAGGAATAGTGCCGGGAACCTCTTTATATTTTCAAGGTAAAAGAGTGAGAAAAACTCAGCCTGCTACTGGATTTGATGTTGCTTGTAAGTGGAAAAGAAACTATGGGGCGTGTCGGGTTGATGAAGCGTGGTTTATTCTCACAAATTTAGGTTCATTGCAGGCAGCGATCGATGCTTATAAGCAACGGATGGGTATCGAAGAAATGTTTCGAGATTGTAAAACAGTCGGCTACGATCTGGAAGGAACTAGCTTAAAAGGCAACCGACTGATTAACATAATTCTGCTGATGACAATCGCCTATAGTTTGGCAATATTTGAAGGTACTGAACTTCAGAAAAAGCAGGTAGGAAAATATGTATGTCGGCGTCAAGAACCTCAAAAAAGATATCGAAGACGGAGTACATTTGGTGTTGGCGCAAGCAGGGTGGATTAATTGTCAAAAGAGTAAACCAGTGGGGCTAGGCTATTTGCTGACGAGCACGCGCCAGATTTAATT
>NZ_JAUBTB010000237.1:0-1128 GCF_036704965.1 Microcoleus sp. F10-B2
ATACCATTTTTTTAAAGATGTGATAGACTTATGTAAGAAGTAAAGGAGCCAATGAAAATGTCTGGTCGCCCCAACATAAAAATTACCGAATCTGTAGAATATTTGCAAATAATTCTTAATAAACAAACAAGAATCCTTGCCTACAATAAAGTACAAATGCTTTATTTATTCCAATCGAAACAAGTATCAACTGTGCGAGAAGTAGCAGCAGTTTTAGGTAAAGGTGAGGCAACAATTCATCGCTGGCTCTTTCAATACAAACAAGGCGGCAAGCGAAAATTTATTAAAAAATCGGCAGGTTTTTGGTCGCCCAAAAAAGTTCTCAGTTGAAGTAGCCGCTTTATTGCAACAAGAATTGAGAGATCCTGAAGGATTTCGCAGTTACCAAGAAGTTCGGTTATGGCTCTGGTTAATCAAAGGAATAGCCAGTAGTTATTCGGCTGTATATTCTTTAACTAAAGGTGAATTAAAAAGTAAATTAAAAATTCCGAGACCTCGAAGTATCTCTCAAAAAGCTACGGCAATTAATGACTTCAAAAATAGCTTGCACTACCAAATAAAAGCTTTGCTGGAGACAGCTTCACCTCAAGTAAACAAATATAAAAAAGTCAACTTTTGGTGCAGCGATGAAACTCGATTAGGCTTGCATACAATTCGGAGGCGAAAGCTAACGCTTTTCGGCGTAAAGCCTATGGGGAAGCACCAATGGAAATTTGAGTGCTTTTGGCTATACGGGGCTGTATCGATTTCTACTGGCAAAAGTTTTTTTTGGGAGTTTTCACATTTAGATAAAGTTTGTTTTGAAGCATATTTGCAACTTTTGTCAATACAATATCCCGATGAATTACACATCATTCAAGTCGATAATGCACCCGCTCATAATTTAGACTCATCTGACTTACCAGACAATATTATTTTACTGTTTCAACCTCCGGCTTGTCCCGAAGTAAATCCCACAGAGAGAGTGTGGGAATATCTCAAAGATTTCTTAGCTTGGTCGGTGTTTAGTAATCTTGATGAACTTCGCACAAAAGTTCAGGAAATTTTAGCATCTTTCACCGATCGCGTCATTGGATTTCTCACCGGATGGTCTTGGATTTTACAGTCTTTATCTCTATCACATCTTTA
>NZ_JAUBTB010000238.1:0-1124 GCF_036704965.1 Microcoleus sp. F10-B2
CCATCAAAATCCCAGAAATCATTTTCGGCTCCAATCTCGCATTTTTTCTCGTCTCATACCCTGATTCAGCAACGCCCCGATTCGTAATGCAGTATTTGCGGCAAACTTTGTGGTATCGGGTCTATTGTGCATGATTGGCGAGATAGAAAGACACGGACAAGCCAAGATACTCACCCAAGCTGACGGGAGTAAATATCGGCAACATCTACGCTGGTGGCACAATCAGAAGCCTACAGGGTAGAGGCAAATGCCAATAATGCGCGAGTGCCCAACTCCTCTTTGACATGGATACCAAAATTACCGCTGCGAGAAAAACGCCACGCCAAAACCAAAGCCATCAAACAGGGCATGGTGCTAGAATTTTTAACCAAAACAACGAGGATAATTGATAATTAATAATGTCTTCGCTCGTCTGGGACTTTAGCCCTCAAACAAACTTTTTCATCAACTACTAAATCCCACTAAGTAATATGACCCACTTCGCTATTATTTGTCCGTCAGCCATCGGACATCTTAACCCCATGTGTGCCCTGGGGCGAGAATTACAAAGACGGAATCATCAAGTGACTTTGTTCAGCATTCCCGATATCCGTTCCAAAGTCATAAACTCTGGTTTAAACTTTGAGACTATTGGTGAAATAGAATTTCCACTCGGAAGTCTGGAAAGGAAATACAAACAGTTAGGAGAACTGAGCGGAATTCCTGGCTTTAAATTTACCGTAAATTGCATACAACAAGAAACCGCTATGTTTTTGCGAGAACTTCCAGAAGCACTTAAAGCTGCTGGTGTCGAAGCGTTGCTGGTAGATCAAACTAGCCCCGCAGGTAGCAGTGTTGCCGAGTTATTGAATCTTCCCTTTATTACTATTTGTAATGCTCTATTGATCGACCGCGAACCGGGTGTTCCCCCTTTCTTTACTGACTGGAGTTATAGCCCTACATGGCAGGCGCGTCTGCGGAATCTTGTGGGTAATTTCTTCATCGAGCGCCTTTCCCAACCGCTCCAGTCTCTTGTTGCCCGTCAGCGAGATATTTGGAATTTAGCACCTTATACCATTTTTTTAAAGATGTGATAGAGATAAAGACTGTAAAATCCAAGACCATCCGGTGAGAAATCCAATGAC
>NZ_JAUBTB010000239.1:0-1112 GCF_036704965.1 Microcoleus sp. F10-B2
ACTCACTATTATCTCGGATGATTCACTTTTACCCTCTCAATCCGCGTATGTGCCAGTTGGGGGTGCGGAATGTGGGTAACAGCAGTGTGTAAACAGTTAAAAATATTTGATGATGTAACTTGACTGAACGCCAAATTTATGGCTTCTGCTAATTCTTGATAATTAGTAGTCTTGATAGAACGGAGAATATTTTTAAGTTTTGATCGCAGATTTTCACTTGGTGAAAAATCGGGTGAATAAGGAGATAAGTATATTAATTTAGCCCCTTTTTTTTAATTGCTTTTTCCACTTCTTCTCCCAAGTGAATGGGACAATTATCCATCACTACACAAGCCCCTTTCCAGAGTTTTGGCACAAGTTTTATGATAATAAAAGCTTCAAATGTAATTGCATCAGTTCCGCCTATTAGATTAACCGATGTCAAAATTTATTTGACTGACATTGCTCCAATTATTGAGACATTTTTGCCACGTTTAGTTGGTTTTGGTCACGAGAGATCTTTGACCTTTCAAAGCTCTCGCATATAACCTAACGATTGCCAAATTAACTCCCGATTCGTCAATGAATATTAAGTCTTTCAAACTAATCTATTTAATTTTTTGCCACAACTCACATCGCAGGAGTTGAACTCGGTCGGTGCCTTTGCCAGAAGGGAACAGAGTTTTTTAAAACAGTAATCTTTAAGAGTTTTATGATTCTTGCTATTGTCGATCGACTAACGAAAAATACGATTTTTTCATAAAGTAAATAACGAAGTTATTCAAGGGTTGCATCATTGTTTACTTCAATCAATAACCCCAATATGAGTAGTTGCTGTGCATTCAGTTTCCCTTTGACTCCACATCGGTCAGTTCGGGGAGTAATCTTTTTTGTTTCACGATATTGTTTAAGCAATTTTTGTACAAAGCTGAGGGCTACAGAAAAACGCTTAGCTATTGCTTTTTGTGAAATCGGTTCAGTATGATAAGTATCAAGAAATTTTTGCCTAAAATCAATCGAATAAGCTTTCATTTTTAACAATGTATGAAGAGGAGTAGGTAGTGCCCTGAAGGAAAGGATCAGAGTACGTTATGATTAGAGAAGTGTTTGCCATAGCGTGATATGACATTAGA
>NZ_JAUBTB010000240.1:0-1108 GCF_036704965.1 Microcoleus sp. F10-B2
TGCAAAGCCAAAAACCCATCGCTACCCTCACCGGGCATAGCAATTCTGTCAGAAGCATCGCTTTTAGCTCAGATGGCTTGACTTTGGCTTCTGCAAGCTTTGACAACACCATCAAACTGTGGCACATGCAAAGCCAAAAACCCATCGCTACCCTCACCGGGCATAGCAATTCTGTCAGAAGCATCGCTTTTAGCTCAGATGGCTTGACTTTGGCTTCTGCAAGCTTTGACAACACCATCAAACTGTGGCACATGCAAAGCCAAAAACCCATCGCTACCCTCACCGGGCATAGCAATTCTGTCAGAAGCATCGCTTTTAGCTCAGATGGCAAGACATTGGCTTCTGCAAGTGACGACAACACCATCAAACTGTGGAACCTGCAAAGCCAAAAACCCATCGCTACCCTCACCGGGCATAGCAGTTCGGTCTATAGCATCGCCTTTAGTCCAGATGGCAAGACATTGGCTTCTGCAAGCTTTGACAACATAATCAAACTGTGGCATTTGCAAACCCAAAAACCAATCGCTACCCTCACTGGGCACAGCAATTCGGTCTGGAGCGTCGCCTTTAGTCCAGATGGCTTGACTTTGGCTTCTGCAAGCAGTGACAACACCATCAAACTGTGGATTTGGGATTTCGATAAACTGATGGCATTTGGCTGCAACTGGCTCGGCGATTATCTCAGAACCAACCCGAAAGCAACAGAAGAGGATAAACAGATGTGTGCTGATTACCTTAGCCAACAGTCAATCAAATCAGAGACAGGTAACAGACTTAGTGAATCGACACCGATTAAATTGGTCAAATCAAGAGATTTGTGACTTAATGGAAATGGTGGGTACTCATCCTTATTTAGTGCGAGTTGCTCTCTACCAAGTTGCGAAGGGGAGAATTACCTTAGAGCGCTTGCTAACTAAAAGTCGCTCCTACAGAAGAAAGCCCTTACTACGATCATTTACGGCGCCATTTAGTTAACTTGGAAAAAAATGCAGACCTAGCAGCAACAATTAGAGAAGTCATTAACAGAGAAAAAGTCGTTAAAACCCATTTATCTTTAAATGTGATTGACTTAGGTCTGCAACAGTTAAAGGGAATTCCTGAACCTGTA
>NZ_JAUBTB010000241.1:0-1095 GCF_036704965.1 Microcoleus sp. F10-B2
GGGAGCATCCCGGTTTTGTAAATGGTTAAAAGTATGATATGAGCCAAAATTTTTCGCCCTGCGCTACATGATAGAACGGAAAAGTTGTCGCCCGCAGGCTAACCTAACTGGCGAGAGATGAGTATTTAAAGTATGGGATTTGGGAATAAAAATATAGGAAAGGTGTCTATATTCTAGATTACTTCATTCAAGTAAGCACACCTAAGTTTGAGCATTTGATTAATATTTTCACGACCCCACTGAGCGCCGGAAATTTTCAATCTTCTGTCAATCTGTTTGACTAATGATTCCACTGCTCCCGACCCAATAGAACAAATATTTTGACTGGATAATAGTTGATAGTTAACAATTCTATTCCGATGTTTTGTGAGATATTTACAAAAGTTGGTAGTCTGACGACTATTGCACGACTCAAACAACTTAATGGTTTCATCTATACGACCTTGCCATAACAATTCTTTGGCTCTCGACAGCCGTTTCCTAGACCCTGATACTTTGTACAGATTTTCTACTAAATGATACCAGTCTAAGATTTCTCGGCGATTGCCATCCGGATTGAATTTACCAATCAGATTCCAAATTCCGTCATGTCCATCACCCAAACAAGTCACTACGGCATTTAACGGCTGACGATTGACATAATCAATCAATACTTCATTTTTCAGAAAATATGCAGCATAAAAGCTGCCATGAAGACTAACTGCTTTGTAATCGAGCCAGTGAGAACCCTCCCCTTTTGCTCCTCTAACACGCACTTTCCCTCCATCCACACTGGTTTCTTTAATGGGGTCGGAGGCTACTGGTTCAACCCACTCCTGGTTTTCTACCAATCTATGTAAACTGGTATGACCTATCTTGACTCCCGTCTGTACTTCAATTTCTTGAGATGCCTTGGAATAGGATAACAGGGCTACTTGTCGCAGACAACATTTCTCAAAGAAAGGGGCCAAGCGAGTCGATTTTTTGAGATTTAATTTTTCTGCTTGTTTTTCGGTAATTTTTAACTCACCCACACAGCTTTTTACTGTTCGGGGGCGTCCTTTGTCTGTTCCCGTGGTTTCTTTGATAAAAAAAAAGCAACTTCGGGTCCCACTA
>NZ_JAUBTB010000242.1:0-1087 GCF_036704965.1 Microcoleus sp. F10-B2
CACAACTTCCCGCTTGATTTGGCTGCTGGTGAAACCACTCCCGTAGCTTTGGTTGCTCCTTCTATCAATGGCTAAGTTTTAGTTTTTGATTAACCTCAAGCGCTCCTAGTAATAGGGGCGCTTTTTGTTTGGGGAAAAATATTTTTAGAGACAGTCATGGACGCATGGAGCCGCCGGCGAAGACAGCGCAACTACAAACATAAACTGTTCGCGCACTCCTATCAAAGAAACCGGGTTTTTTTACTTACTGACTCTACGGGCTGCCAAGCGTCTTTTCATCATAAAAAACCCCGTTTCTGGGTTCCATGCGTAAGTCCTACTAAAAATAGCAATTGCTATCTTATTAAAAAGAGATGGTGAAAGGTAAGTCAGATGGTTGTCACAATTTCTAAAGCAGGATTGGGTACAGGTGGAGCCTTCCTCTCAAACGTGACATGGGAGACTCTGGAAAAGTTGGATGCAGATTTGGCAGGAACCGGGACACGTTTAACTTATTTGAATGCGTGTTTAGAAATTTTGGCTTTTTTATCTGAGGATCGTGAAGAACCGAAAAAAACTTTAGACCAGATTTTAGAGATTTATATGCGGATGAAAAACCTCGGTTTTTATGCACGCGGTAGTACAACCATCGGGATACAGGAATTGGACTCACCGAAGGAACCAGATGAGTCTTACTGTTTGGGTACGCGCAAGTCAGTTCCAGATTTGGCGATCGAGGTGACAGTAACCAGTAGTGGAATTGATACGCTGGAAATCTATCGTCGGGTGGGAGTGCAGGAGGTTTGGTTTTGGGAGGCTGGGGTAATTTCGGTTTATTGTTTGCGTCCAACGGGATGTGAGTTGGTTAGCAAGAGCGAACTTTTGCCAGAGTTCGATTTGCGATCTAGTTTTATTCGCGGCTCGCGGCTCGATTTGATGCGGTGAATGCTTTTATGCGATCGATGTAGAAGAGAAAAGAGTAATTCTGTGGTTGAATTCCGTTGCGATCGGGTGAAGTTACCCATAGCTTATACAGCACTTTGCGTGACTAAGAGGTACAGTAACAGCAGTGAGCAAAATAATTTTCGATTTGCTTAGTTGAACATAA
>NZ_JAUBTB010000243.1:0-1076 GCF_036704965.1 Microcoleus sp. F10-B2
TTGGGGCGACCAGACATTTTCATTGGCTCCTTTACTTCTTACATAAGTCTATCACATCTTTAAAAAAATGGTATTAGCTCCCTAGATCCGAACGGTGACTGGTTTGATCCTGACACTGGACAGTATCTTACCCACATTCCGCAGATATTCACGCAGATTTAATTTCAAAGAAATTCAGAATTTCCAAAACCTCAAATGATTGCTGTACAATCATTTGAGGTTTTTTTAAGGTATAATAATTTGTGCCAGTATAGCCACCTTCAAAACTATGAAAAAGCCCTCTGAAGCTATAAACATCGTAAATTTAGACCATTTGGGAATAGTAGCGTGGAGCATAGATGAAATGGAATTGGTAGAATAAGTTAACAAAAAAGTGGGAATAAAAATTAAAGAAACCCTCAGTCCAGGACAAGTAATGAAAGCAATGATTTTGAACGGATTGGGATTTTTGAGCGCTCCAATCTACCTATTTGACACATTTTTTGTGGTCCAAGCAACAGAACATCTAATTGGAGAAGGAGTGACACCCGAACAATTTGCCGGATGACAGAATCGGGAGAGCTTTAGACAAATATCATCAAGCTGGAACCACAAAATTATTCACGGCAATTGCCCTGAAAGCAGCGATGAAATTTCAAGTATCAATGAAAAGCGTTCACCTAGATAGCAGTTCAATATCAGTAGAAGGAGCATACAAAAACTGTCAGGGAAAAAGCCAGGAAGTTGAGGCAGAATCTGAAGATACAGAATCTTCCACGAAAACCATAAAAATCGTTCATGGCTATTCAAGAGATCGAAGACCGGACGTAAGGATTCAGGTCTAAGATAAGGGTATCAAAGAAGGCATGAAAAACTTACAATAATGGGCAGATATAGCATCACGGAAAAAAGCCATTGCGCTTTTATCTTGAAACCGACAAGTCTGAATCACTGATAACAAATCAGCAGTTTGTTCAAACCGAGACATTGACCGGGAGCCCCCAGATACCTTACGCTTCGTCACGGCGTTCTCGGAGAGAACGTTCTGCCAAATTATTATCAGGAGGAATGGAAGGATGGTCTAAAAAGTACCACCA
>NZ_JAUBTB010000244.1:0-1063 GCF_036704965.1 Microcoleus sp. F10-B2
ATAAATAAATATAATTGCACGGAAAAAATTAATTAGGATTGCTCTAGGTCTAGAAAATCATTTAGGATTGCTATAGTGTGTAAAAATTGAATTGACTTGGACGCTTTTAAGAGTGACGATGGGAATGTTTTAATTCTTGTCGGCATCAGATTTAGCAAACTTAACTACTGTCAATATTTATTAAGCAGTTCTATCAACTATACGCTAACCCATTTGGCAGACCATGTAGAAACAATCAGCCATTCCTGTAAATTAATCGGTATCTGAGAACAGAAAAACTTCTACCTATTTCCTAAAATAGTGCTACAATTAGTAGGTATCCTTTTTGTGAGCTAGTACCCAAATATAAGGAAGAAAAATGTCAGTCGTGGGTTCGGATTGAAATTCGGGAAACAACAGAAGAGCTGACCACTCTGATGAGGAAAGAGAAAGATGTTTTGCGCTACGAAAAACTACAAGTTCTTTATTGGCTTAAAACCCAAACGGTATACAGCGTATTGTCTCTGCTGTGCGGCTCCGGTAAACACCGTACCACAATACAAAGATGGTTGTCTAGCGATCGAGAGGGGGGAATAGCAGAATGATTATCGAGCGAAGCCTCGCTCAGGCAGACCCAGAATTATGAATGCCCAAATTGTAGAGAAACTAGAAAAAGAATTGAGCGAACCTGAAGGATTCAGTAGTTACAAAGAAGTACATCAATGGTTGACAAACTGTTGCTCCGTTCCTGTAGCAGATCGGACAGTACATCAATGGACAAGATATCGGCTTCAAGGAAAATTATGCCTGACCGCGTCCGGCAAGTGAAAAACAGAAAAGTTGCGGGCTGTAGAAGAATTTTAAAAAACTGCCAGTTATCATCAAAGCAAGTCTGAGACAAAGCAAGAGCTTTTTAAAACAGTGGAAAAAACTGCGATATTGGAGTCAAGATGAAAGCCGGATAGGGTTGCATACAATACAAAGCAGAAAGCTAACAGGTCGTGGCATAAACGGAACTTACCCACAGGCTCGTTCGCTCCTAGGGTTCAAACCCAGAACTCACGGGAAATCGGGGTGAGAGCCC
>NZ_JAUBTB010000245.1:0-1037 GCF_036704965.1 Microcoleus sp. F10-B2
TCATGATACATTGAGCCCTTGTATTTGCTCGAATTGAACCGAAGCAGTTTCAAGAGTGTTTTTTGAGTTGGGTAAATTCAATTACCCCAAAATTGGAGCTAGAAGTCATAGCCATTGATGGCAAAACAATGAAACAATCTTATGACCGGAATCAAAGCCAAAAACCGTTACATATAGTGAGTGCATGGTCGGCGTCCCATCAATTAGTTTTAGGGCAAAAAAAAGTCAATAAAAAATCCAACGAAGTGACAGCGATTCCGGCTTTGTTAGAGCTGCTAGAAATTGAAAAAAGCATAATAACCATCGATGCTCGCTTGGTGTCAGAAAGAAATAGCAGCGCTCATAATTAAGAAGAAAGGAGATTATCTTTTAGCGCTAAAGGGAAATCAAAAACTTCTTCATAAAGACGTAAAAGACTGGTTTGAATTAGCTCGAAAAGAAGAGTTTGCTGGCAGAGAGCATAGCTATTATCAACAAATAGAAGTCGGGCATCATCGAGTTGAAAAAAGACAAATTTGGACTGTGGCCGTCTCGGAGTTGCCATCTCTTCATAATCAATCATTATGGACTGGATTAAAAACGGTTGTGATGGTCGTAAGTGAAAGACGTTTGTGGAATAAAACTACCACAGAAGTTCGGTTTTATTTAAGTAGTTTAGCCAGTAATGCCGAGAAGATTTCTCAAGCAATTCGCAGTCATTGGGGTATTGAAAATAGCTTACATTGGACATTGGATGTTACTTTTTCGCTCAGACAAGAGTCGCATTCGTAAAGATCATTCTCCTGAAAATTTTGCTCTTCTACGGCGTTTAGCTATCAATTTACTGAAACAGGAAAAAGGATTTAAAGGAAGTTTAAAAATGAAGCGGTATCTGGCGGGAATGGATAATAATTATTTAGTGCAAATTTTAGACTCGGCCAGCTAACGCTCGAAAACTCAAACGGATTCCCGATATAAATTGATTCAGCTTTGAGAATTTAGAAGTCCTTAAAGCTCGATTTTAACTGGGTTAATTGCATCAGATTTAAGAGTTTTAA